>NZ_JBSFRU010000077.1:0-20800 GCF_053589395.1 Nocardia sp. NPDC003345 | reverse complement strand
CCATGACGTCACGGCCGGGCGCGAACATGAGGGCGCGCTTATCGGCTTCCAGGACCACGTACATACCGTGCGGGTCGGCCAGGAAGGTCACCTCCAGCTGGTTCAGGCCCGGAAACTGCGGGGAGGGCCCGAATTCGATCTCCTGGAAGGACGGCAGCACATGCGGGATCCGGTCCACCCGCCCGGCCTCCACGTCGGCGTGCCGCAAACCGAAGCCCCACGCTTCCACCGCGGCCAGGAGTACATGCTGCGGTGGTAGGGCGCCCACGCCGATGGGATCGGTATCGGCGGCGTCGAATCCGCCGTCCACATCGACACGGGTCCGCACCGCTACCGCGGTGCCGTGCAGATGGCGCCCGTTGTAGAAGGTGATCGGTGTTTCCCATGGGGCCACCAGTTCGAACTGTCCCTCGAGCGGATGCCCGGGTACCAGTTCGAAGGGGCCGAATACCGGTTGCCGGGCGAACGACAGGTCGACGAGGTGTTCGCCGTCCTCGTATTCGCGTTCGGCGCGGGTGATGAGTTCCACGGCGACACCGTTGATCCGCGCCGGACGGTCGCGGCAGCGCATCCGGATCACTCCGCGCACCGGTTGCCCGGGTTGGACACCGGGGGTGAAGAGCTCGGTCTCCACCTCGACGGTGTTCGAGCCGAGCGCGCCCAGCAGTGATTTGAACATCCGAATCTCCCTCCGCCCCGCCCGCGAGTCCGGAACTCGCCGTGGGTTACCGGGTCCACAGCGTAGACGTAAACCCGCACGGATGTATCGGGCGGCCCGGTAGGGTGATGAGAATTCCTGGGTGCCTGCGGAATCCGGTGTCGAGGGCGCGAGGGAAGGGGCCGGGGTGTCGAATATCGAGCAGCGGATGGAGTGGGCCGTCGATTGGCTGCATCGCAGCCAGCTCGGCGATCGTCTCGGCGGCGCCGGATGGGGCTGGGTGTCGGATGTACCGCCGAATCCGCAGAACACCGCGGAGGCGGTGGTCGCGTTGACGACGGCGCGGCGTCCGGTGCCGCGCGCCGACGAGGTGCTGGCCTTGGTGCGGCGCGATGTGGTGGACACCGACAGCGGCGCCTGGGAGTTCCGCTCTCCCATCGATCTGTCCTGGCGGCTGCGGGCCATGAGCTGTCTGGGGGTCCCGGCCACGGATCCCGCGGTGACCGGCTGCCTGCGTGAACTGCTGGCGAAACGGGATCCGGACACCCGGGGCTGGCGATTGTCGGGTCCGGTGGGCCCGGTATCGCTGACCGCCACCACGGCCGCACTGCACGCCCTGGCGAACCTGGCGGCCGAGGACGAGACGGCGGCCGCGGCGCTGCTGCACGGAACATCGCTGGTGGCCTCGCTGATCCTGGACGAGGACCCGCGCACCCGGCCCATGTACACGTGCGCGTACACCGCGCTGCTGCTTTCGCGCCCTGAGATCGCCGCGGTGGGCGGTAAACGGGTCGAACGGGTGCGGGCCATGACGGTCGAACGCATGTTGCACGGGTTGCGGCAGGGTGAGGCGAGGGTGGAGGAGGAGCCGTTCCGGCGCGGTCCGGTCGCCGATACCTGGCGCCATCTCAGCCTGCATCTGGCGGTGGCCGCGGTGGTCACCGCGGACGAACGGGCGGTATTCGACCCGGGCGTCCGCCGCGGCCTGGTGGAGCTGCTGGAACTGCAGGAGACGCAGGAGCTGTCGGCGGCGCGTGGCGGGTTCCGTACATCCACCGAGGGATTCGTGACCTCCTACGCGACCGTCCAGGGCCTGGCGGCCATGGACGCGGTCCGGCGGATGGTCAACGACCGGGTCAACCCGGCGACCGTTTTCGACATGATCTGCCGGGAGCAGGGGGTGCATCCGCGTGACGCCCAGGAGGTGGTGGGCTTTCAGGGGCGCTCGGTACTGATGAACAACGACGCGGGGGCGATGACGCTGTTCGCGGCGGTGCCCGCGGGCCTCACCATCGCCCTGCTGGCCATCGTGTTCGCTGACGATCTCGGCGTGGTGGCCAGCCGGTCGCTGGTGGTGTGGGGGTCGTTCTTCGTGGCGATGGGGACTTTCACCGGTATCGCCACCCGGCTGCCGTCGGTACCGAAGGGCCGCACGGCGGCCGCGGTGTTCGCGGCCTACACCGCCGTGATCCTCCCGGTCGTCACCTTTCTGCTGTCGTGAACGGCTCCGGCCGGGGGCTGCTGCTGCTCATCGCGGCCACCAGCCTGTGGGGTGCGTCCAGCGCCGGTATCGCCGGTGTCGGAGCCGCCGGGTTCGCGGCCGCGCCGGTGGCCGCGGGCGGTGGGCTGGCATTACTGGCGTTCACGGCTTTACGCGGGGCGCGGCCCTGGCGGGATTTCCGTGCCGCGCCCGGACTGTTCCTTAAGCTCGGCGTGCTCGAGGTGCTGAACCTGGTCTGCTACGTCGCCGCGTTGCATATCGGGCCGCTGCCGGTGGTGGTGGCGCTGCATCTCACCGCGCCGGTGCTGATGATCATCACGCAGATCCTGCGGGGGCGGCGGGCGGTCACGGTGGCCGTGGCCGCGGAGCTGGTGGCCGTCGCGGCGGCGATCTGGCTGGTCGCCGGGAACCAGCCCGCCGATACCGCCGTCGGTCCGGCGCTGGCCGGCTGCGCGCTCGCGGTGGCCAGTGCCGCCTGTGTCGCGGGCCTGATCACCCTCGTGGTCCGGGAATCGGCGGACCGGCCCAGCGGTCCGGCGGCGGGTTTGCAGTTGCTCACGGCGTCGGTGCTCGGAGCGCCGCTGCTCGGCTGGGCGGTGTTCGCCGGTGCGGGACCGTCGCCGGGGCAATCCCTCGCGCTGGCCGCGATCGGGGCGCTGCTGCTCGGGCCGGGGTTCGCCTGCTACTGGCTGGCGCTGCGGGACCTGGACGAGGTCACGGCGGGGTTGGTGGGGTTGAACGAGGCGGTGGTGGCGACGCTGGCCGGTGCGGCGGTGGTGGGCGCCGATATCACCGGTGCGACCCTGCTGGCCGGAGCGCTGGTACTCGGGGCCGTGGGGCTGGAACTCGGTAACCCGGGTCGCGTTCGTGCGCCGTCTTGACGAACGCCGCGCAGGCCGCGAAATCCTTGTCTCCGGCGGCGGTTTCGACCCCGCTGTTGACGTCGACACCGAAGGGGCGCACGGCCTCGATCGCCTCGTCGACGTTATCGGGGTTCAGGCCGCCGGCGAGAATCACCGGACGGCCGATCCCGGCGAGCTCACGCACGATGCGGGCGCTGAGCGACCAGTCGTGGGTCCGGCCGGTGCCGCCGAGCCGGTCCGCGGTCCGCGAATCCAGCAGGACCGCGTCGCAATCGGCGGCGACGGCCCGGGCGGTGGACAGCGAGTCCGGGCCGGTGACGTGCACCGCCCGGACGATGGTGCGGCCGTGGGCGGCACCGTGGACCGCGCGCAGGGTGTCGCCGTCCACCAGGCCGTGTACCTGGATGATGTCGACATCGACCCGGTCGGCGAGATCGAGGATGGCGTGGGCTTCTTCGAGATGGGTGACCAGGACCCGGTTCACGAACGGGGGAGTGGCGGCGGACAGCTCCGCGGCCGCTTCCGCTGTCAGCACGTCCTCGCTGTAATGGGTTGTCCCGGAGATGAATCCGACCGCATCCGCGCCGGCATCCACCGCCGTGTCCAGGTCCGTCCGGGACCGGATACCGCAGATCTTCGCACGAACCGTCATTTGCCCATGGTACGCGCCGGGGTCAGCCGGCGGCCGACTCCGGAATACGCGGGGTATGTGATGCCGGTCCCGAGGGGACGCCCTTCTTCAGGCTGGCGGCGTAGACGTCCACGTATTCCTGGCCCGACATCTGCATCAGCTCGTACATGACCTCGTCGGTGACCGCGCGTTCGACGAAGCGGTTACCGCCCATCCCCTCGTAGCGGGAGAAATCGATCGGCTTGCCGAACTTCACCGTGACCTTGCGCCGCTTCCAGCGGAAACCTCCGGGCGGGCTCACCTCGTCGGTGCCGATGACCGCGACCGGGATCACCGGAACCCCGGTTTCCAGCGCGAGCCGCGCCATACCGGTCTTGCCCTTGTAGAGGCGGCCGTCGGGGGAGCGGGTGCCCTCGGGGTAGAGACCCACCAGCCGGCCCTCGTCGAGGAGGGCCCGGGCGGCGTTGAGCGCGTCCTCGGCGGCGGAGGCGCCGCTGCGGTCGATCGGGTACTGGCCGCTGGCGCTGAAGAAGAACTTCTGCAGCCGGCCCTTGAGCCCGGGGGTGGTGAAGTATTCGGCCTTGGCGAGGTAGTTGATACGCCGGGGACTCGACAGCGGGGCGAACAGCCAATCCGCGATGGAGAGATGGTTTCCCGCCATGATGGCCGGTCCGTCGGCCGGGATATTCTCCACGCCTTCCACCTCGGGCCTGTTGTAGAGGTGAATGAACGGGCCCAGCAGCACGAACTTAAGCAGCCAGTAGAACATGACGTCCTTATCTCCGGGGAACCGGGATGGAATGTTGTGGAATACCTCTCGGGGCCGACTCTACCGCTGGTTACAGATCACATCCAACCTGCCGCACAATCTCACTCACAGCTTCGCGGACATAGTTCACCAGTGCGTTTCACCGATGTGAACGAGTCGGGACGGCGCGGATCCGCTCGCGCGGACGCCTTTCGGTACCTGCGGGTGGGAGGTATCGGCCCTGGTCAGTGCCCCGCGATCAATGCGGTGCGGGCCAGTTCCGCGGCGCCGACCATCCCGGCCGCCTCGCCGAGCTGGGTGGTACGGATCCGCGCCAGCGGGCGATGTCCGTGGCCGGTGACCTGTGCCGCGTATTCCTCCCGGGCCTCGTCCAGGAACAGTGGCGCCGAACTGCTCACCCCGCCCGCGATCACCACCAGATCGGGGTCGAAGATATCGCCCACGAACGCCAGGCCCAGTCCGAGCCAGCGCGCGAAATCGGCCATCACCCGGACGGCCAGCGGATCGCCGTCATGGGCGGCGTCGGCGACCCGCCGCCCGGTGAGGGCGCCGGGGTCGGCGAGGACGTCCCGCGCCAGCGCCGACGGCGCCGCGTCGGTCGCCAGCATTTCGATGGCGGTCTCGGCCAGCGCCGTTCCGCTGCAGTAGCGCTCCCAGCACCCCTGTTTTCCGCAGCCGCAGTCCCGGCCCTGCGGCACCACCTGCAGATGCCCGAGTTCCGGTGCGACACCGTGGGTGCCCCGGTACAACTGCCCGTCGATCAGCAGCGCCGCCCCGATCCCGGTGCCGATGGCCACCAGCACCACATTGTGTCCGCCGGCCGCCGCGCCGAACCGGTACTCCGCCCACATGGCGGCATTGGCGTCGTGTTCGAGCAGAACGGGCAGCCCGAGGCGCTCGGTCAGCCGTTTCGCGACCGGGGCGTCGCGCCAGGGCAGATGCGGAGCGAACCGGACGGTGCTGCGGTCCTGCGAGACGAATCCCGCGACGGCCAGCCCCACCGCGTCCAGGGTGTGACGGCGGGCGAGTTCGCGGACCGCCCGATCCAGTGCCGATTCCAGGGCGGGCGCCGAATGCGGGGTGGGGCACTGCACGGTCTCGAGTACCGCGCCGGTGCCGTCGACCACCGATGCGCGGATATTGGTCCCGCCGATATCGATACCGGCCGTCAGCGGGGCGCCCGATCCGGAGGCCGTCATTGCTTGATGTTCACGGGTATACCGACATAGCGCGCCTTCCCGGCCGCACCGGCCGTCGCACCGCCGGTCCCGGCAGGCGCCGCGGTCCCGGCGGCCGGATCCGCTTCGGGGTCCTGCCCGGACGCCGATTCGCCATGGCGGTGGTCGTGGGCGCCCATCGGGTCCACCGGGACACCCGCCAGCGCCTCGCGCAGCACCGTGACGATCGCGGTGCCGTGCGTCGCGACCGCGGCCAGCACCTCATGGTGCTCACCGCGCACCAGCGCGGCGGCGGCGCAGACCGGGCACCAGGTACAGCTGCTCCACTCGGGCAGCTCCTCGGACGCGGCGGCGCGCAGCACCGGCTCCACCCGTTCGAGGACGGCTTCGGCGAGCAGGCGGAGTTCGTCGGCGAATTCGGCGATGCCGTCCGGCTGCCGATAGTGGGTTCCGGTCACTGCGGCCACTCCTGCGGGTCGGGGCGGAAACGGACAACGAGGTATCCGTCGTCGAGTTCGGCGGCACTGACGGTACAGCGGCGCAGTACCGGTGCCAGGCGCAGGCGGCGGCGGACCCCGTCCGCGCCCACGATCAGATCGTCGGCCACCCGGCCCAGCCGCAGGGTGGTGGGATCGGCGACGGGTAGATGGATACGTAGCGCGTACACCGACTGCAGGCCGCTCCCGGATTCCAGGCGGACCGAGGGCCCGGCGCCGGAACCGGTGGCCGGCGTGCCGTCCGGGACGGGACCGTCGCCGTCGCCGACCCGATCGCTGCCGTTGTGGCAGGGCACCGGATCGGCGGGCCGAGGGGTAACGGGGTAGCCGGAGGCCGGGGGCGCCGCCACGCACGACAGCGCCGCGATCGGGCCTATCCCCACCGGTTCGGCGCCGGTATGCCCGGCCACCAGCACCGGGACCTCCGGCATCGCCCGGCGCAGGCCCTCGATGACGTCCAGTTGCTCGGCGTAGCGATGCAGGTACCAGTGCACCGCCGGATGCTGCGGCTCCGGGCCGGGTGCCGGTACCGGCGGCAGCACCTTGTTCACCACCACCGCCTCCAGCCGCAAGCCGAGCAGCGCCGCCGCCGACCGCACCCGCGCCGATTCGGCCACCGCGACCCGCTCCGGCAGGGCGATCAGCCGGGCGCTGGTGCGCTCCCGGTCCGCCAGCAGATCCCGGACCTCGGTGACCGCCGCGACGATCCGCTGCACCGTGGCCGCCAGTACCGCGCGGCGCAGATCGGCCCCCGCCGCGCTCATCATCCGCTGATGCGGGGGCCAGACCCGATCCAGGTAGCCGAGCACCGTCTCGGGCGCGGTGACGATGCGCAGCATATCGGCGGTGGGCGGGCAATCGAGCACGATCACATCCCACTCGTCGTCCGCCGCGTACTGCGCGACCTCCACCAGCATCAGCAGTTCCTGCACACCGGGCAGACCGGTCAGTTCGGCCGGATCCAGGGCGGTGAGATCGATTCCGTGGTCGTGCCCGGTATCGGCGCCCAGGAGATCGGCCACCGTGCGGAAACGGTCCTCGAGCAGCGCCAGCGAATCGAGCTCGATCACCTCGAGCCCCGGCACCACCCGGGTGATCCCCGGGACCGCGCCCGCGTCGTGCGCGAAGCGCAACCCCAGCGCGTCGCCCAGCGAATGCGCCTGATCCAGCGAAGCCAGCAGCACCCGGCCGCCGTCCCGGGCGCACCGCACGGCATGCGCGCAGGCCAGGGTCGTCTTGCCGACACCGCCCTTGCCGACGAACAGCTCGATACGCGTGGGCGGTCGCGCGGCGCGGATATCCGCGCGACGCTCGCCGGTGCCGCCCGGCCCGGTCAGCCTTCGACCCGTTTCTTCAGTTCCTTGAGCGCGGTATCGGTGATCACCTTCTCGGCCTTGCGTTTGAACATGCCGATCATCGGAATGGTCAGGTCCACGGTCAGTTCATAGCGCACCTCGGTGCCGCCGTCCGGCTGCTCGACGAGTTCGTAGCGCCCCTCCTGCGCCTTCTGCAACTCGCCGGTCACCAGAGTCCAGCTCACGGCCCGATCGTCGGGCTGCCAGGTATAGGAGAGGACGTAGGTGTCCTTGACCACGCCGGCGTCGAGAACGAACCGCGCCGTACGGGCCCGGCCGTCCGGCCCGGACTCCAGCACTTCCACCGATTTGGCCGCCGATACCCACTCCGGGTAAGAAGCCAGATCGGCGATAACGGACATCACCTGCCGCGCGGGTGCCGCGATGACGATCGATCTCTGGGTCCGGTCGGCCATAGGTTCTCAGTGGTTCCTTTCGGCGGTGCGGTACGGAAACGTCAGTGTTCGCGCGGGTCGGCGCCGGCCGGCCGGTCGCCCTCGAGACGATCCTTGATCTCGAAGGACATGACCTTGCCCGCCACCCGGCGGGCCCGGTTCGCCGCGGCCAGTTTGCGGGGCGGCAGCGGTTGCGGTGGTTCCGCGTGCAGGAAGTAGTGCAGGATCACCCCGTCCAGCGACGGCTCCAGCCACACCTCCATGGTGCCCGACAGCGCCCCCCGCACCGACCAGCGAATCCCCTTGTCGCCGCGGTCTTCCCGGACATCCAGTTCGAGATCCGGCCACCAGCCCCGCCACCTGCTCGGGGCGGCCAGGACGGCCGCCACCGCATCGCCGGAGGCGGCGAGAAAAGTTTGGTCCGCGACCTGGATACTGCTCACCCGCGTGAGTTTATGGCGCAACCTCCCGCGCGTCCCCTACCGGGTGCACTTGCCCCGAAAGCGCGCATCCTCGAGGCACGGAGCGCCCCCCGGAATCACAACAACTGCCGCAGGCGGGTGCCGAGGGCGTCCCAGCGCCATTGGCGTTCGATCCAGGCCCGGCCGGCGGCGCCCATCGCGGCGGCGGCGTCGCGGTCGGCGAGGATATCGGCGATCGCTTCGGCGACGTGGTCGGCGCGGCGCCCGTCGACCACCCGGCCGGTTTCGCCGTCGAGCACGGTTTCCGGTGCGCCGCCGGAGTTTCCGGCCACCACCGGGACCCCGGTCGCCGAGGCTTCCAGGTAGACGATGCCGAGACCTTCCACGTCGAGCCCGGCACCGCGGGTGCGTGCGGGCATGGCGAAGACGTCGGCGATGGTGTGGTGGGCGGCGAGTTCCGCGGAAGGGACACGTCCGGTGAACACCACGTCCGCACCCAGCCCGAGGGCCTGCGCGAAGCCGCGGAGGTGGTCTTCGTAGGGGCCGCTGCCCGCGATGACGAGGACCGCGCCGGGGATCCGCTCCCGGATTCGCTGCATGGCCAGCAGCAGGACGTCCTGGCCCTTGCGCGGCACGAGCCTGGACAGGCACAGCACGGTGGGGCGGTCGCCGAGTCCGTAGCGTTCGCGGAGTTCGGCGCGGGCGGCGGGGTCGGGGCGGAAGGTGCCGGGGTCGACGCCGGGGGGCAGGTATTCCAGCGCGGCGTTGCGCCCGAACGCGGCGGCGAACCGGCCGCGGGTGTATTTGCTGACGTAGGTGACCACATCGGTGGTTTCACCGATGGCGCGCAGCGACTGCCGGGCCGCGGGCAGCATCGACCAGCCGACCTCGTGGCCGTGTGTGCTGGCGATGATCCGTTCGGCGCCGGCGCGGCGTAGCAGCGGGGCGAGCAGTGCCAGGGGAGCGGCGGCGCCGAACCACACCGCGTCGCAGCCCTCGGCGCGCATGATCTTGCGGGCCCGCCGTGCCACCGCCGGAGTGGGGAGCATCAGGGTGGTGGGGTGCCGGACCACCTGAAACGGCTGGCCGGCATCGAACCGGGTATGGCTGTCACCGCGCCACCGGGGGGCGTAGACGACCAGATCGTCCGGGGGGAGCTGCCCGGCCAGTGCCTGCAGATACGACTGGATACCGCCCGGCCGTGGCGGGAAATCATTGGTAACCAGCAGAGTTCGAGCCATACGATCCACAGTATTGGCGGGGTGCCGGGAGCGGCGCTCCGGGGGTTCAGTACCGGCGCGCCGAGTGGTACGGGGTGGAGTCCATGGGGGCCACGGCCACGGGGACGCCGAAGGTGGACGCGTGCAGCATGAGCCCGTTGCCGGCATAGATGCCGACGTGGGAGATGTCGTCGTAGAAGAAGACCACGTCCCCGGGCTGGAGTTCGGATCGGCCGACGGGCGTGCCGTAGGCGGCCTGCGCCGAACTGGTGCGCGGGACCTGCTTACCGACCTGCGCGAACGCCCACTGCACCAGACCCGAACAGTCGAACTGGTCGGGGCCGGTGGCGCCCCAGACGTAGGGGTCGCCGACGCGGGTGAGACCGGCGGCCAGGGCGCTGGTGCCGCTACCGGGTACGAGATCGCGTAACAGGGTGTCGCGGTCGAATCCGGGCGGGAACGGGGATCCGGCGAGGGCGCTGCGGTCGGCGGTCGACAGGGCGCCCCAGGCCTCGATGACCCTGGCGACCGCGTTCTGCAGATCCGTTTGTTTGCGCTGGACGTCGCCGCGGACGGCATTGGCCTGATCGGTGGCGGCGCGGGCGGTGTCGGCGGCGGCGCGGGCCGCCGATTGCGCGGCGGTGGCGGCATCGGTGGCCCGCTTGTACTGCTTGAGCTGATCGGCGGTCTGGGCCGTGACCACGTCCAGTGTCGACATCTGGTCCAGCAGCTGTTGCGGGGAGTCGCTGACCAGTACCGAGAAGAGCCGGTTGGTCCGGGCGCCCTGGTAGGCGGCGATGGCGGTGCGATCGATCATCGGCCGGTATTTCGCGACCTCGTTGCGCGCCGCGTCGACCGCGGCGGTGGCGTCGGCCACCTTCGCGTCGGCGTCGCGCTGGACGGCGAGCTTCGCGTCCAGATCGGCCTGGGTGGTGAGTGCCTGCTGGTTGAGCTGTTCGGCCTGCCGCGACAGATCGATCATCTGCTGGACGGCTTCGCTGGCCGAGGTGGGCATGGGGGCGGGGTCGGCGCCGGCGGGCCCGCCACCGTAGAGGGCGGCCGCGAGGAGTCCGGCGGCGAGGACGGTGCGGCCGGGCCGTCGGTCCCGTCGGGGGTTCCGATGACTCCGTTGATCTGTTGCCACGGCCTGCCGTGCCCCGCTCTCGTAGTGACGCCTTGTGCGATCAAGCCGGTGAAGGTCTCGATTAGATTACGGAACGCCCCGTGGGGTGTCCAGTACGGTCCGGGCGGTGTTGCGGGCCCGCGCGTACGACCTTCCCACGGGGCGTGGCGGTCAGTAGCGGACGGCCCCCGCGACCGGCATGGAGGAGATCGGCGCGACCCGGACCGGGGTGCCGGACGTGGAGGCGTGCACGACATTGCCGTCGCCGGCGTACAGGCCGGAATGGCCGCCGCCGTAGAAGGACACGACATCGCCGGGCTGTAGATCGTTCATCGAGACGGAGGCGCCCTGGGCCAGCTGGGCGTCGCTGGTGCGGGGTAGCTCCCGCCCGGCCTGTCTATACGACCACTGCACCAGGCCGGAGCAGTCGAAGGCGTCCGGGCCGGCGGCGCCGTAGACGTAGGGCGATCCGACCTTCGACAGCGCCGCGTCGAGCGCGAGTTCGCCGGCGGTCTTGACGGGGGTGACGAACGGGGGGACGACGCCCGCGGCGCCGGGCGCCTCGACGCCCGGGATCCCGGCGGGGATCGGGACCTCGTTGGGGATCTCGAAGGTTCCCACGCCGTGAATGGTCACCGGCTGGGCGGCGG
Organism: Nocardia sp. NPDC003345; assembly: GCF_053589395.1. NCBI lineage: Bacteria > Bacillati > Actinomycetota > Actinomycetes > Mycobacteriales > Nocardiaceae > Nocardia > Nocardia sp. NPDC003345. The sequence goes on along the minus strand of NZ_JBSFRU010000077.1, from coordinate 9,538 downwards.
CCGGGGCGGCGGGGAGCAGGAACGCGCCCAGGGTGGCAGCGCCGACGGCTCCGGTTGCGGCAACGCGCCGCGCCTGTCGCGAGACGGTGGTGAACGCCATGATGCGGTCCTTTCGATCTCCCCGCCCGGCCACACCGGCTCTGGTGCGCCGAACTCCGCGAGGTCTCGAAAAGATTACGAACGGATCACGGTGTTTTGTAAAGCCTGTGCCCGCCGCGGAAGTTTTCGCCGCAGTTTCCTCCTGGCAAATTATGCGAGAGAAATCACAGCGGCCGCGGAGATTGCGCCCCGGTTACGTATGCGTGCGCGGAGACGGCGCGCCAGTGGGTCGGATGGGGTCGCCGGAATCGGAACGATCTTGTTTTCCGCAGCTCGAGCGGGAGGGTGTCCGGGGTCGGACACTGGCACTGCTGCGACCGGCCGAAATAGTTGCCCCCGGTGGGTCTCCGCGTTTTGGGCTCTTCGACCATTTTCGGGAAATTGCGGCAATTAGATAGCTATTGCACATTGTGTGTGAACTACCGCACAGATGGGTGGTAGAAGCGGGTGCGGCTGGGAACACGGGTGGGTCCGGTCCCTGCGGTACCCGGCGGACAACGATCCGGTCACGCGAAAGTTGTCGGACCCGGCCCGTACTCTGCCCGCCGTGTCCGAAGCCCACCCGCTGCCCGCCCGGCAGCTGGCGTTCGACCAGCTCGACACCCCGCTCTACGACACCACTTTCGTGGTCGTCGACCTCGAGACCACCGGAACCAGCCCGGCCGAGGACGCCATCACCGAGATCGGGGCCGTGAAGGTTCGCGGCGGTGAGGTGCTCGGTGAATTCGCCACTCTCGTCGATCCCGGCCGCGCCATCCCGCCCGCGGTAGTGCAGGTCACCGGAATCACCACCGCGATGGTGCGCGCCGCGCCGGCCATCGAGGCAGTCCTGCCCGGCTTCCTGGAGTTCGCCGCCGGCGCGGTCCTGGTCGCGCACAACGCGCGATTCGATATCGGCTTCCTCAAGGCCGCGGCCGCGCGCTGCGACACCGCCTGGCCGGGGGCCCGGGTGGTGTGCACCGTGCGGCTGGCCCGCCGGGTGCTGGCCAAGGACGAGGCGCCCTCGGTCCGGCTCGGGGTCCTGGCCCGGGTCCTCGGGGCGAGCACCACTCCCACCCACCGTGCCCTGGACGACGCCCGGGCCACCGTGGACGTCCTGCACGCGCTCATCGGCCGGGTCGGTAATCAGGGCGTGCACAGCCTCACCGAACTGATCGACTATCTCCCGGAGGTGACCGCCGGCCAGCGCGCCAAACGCGGCCTCGCCGCCGACCTGCCCGCCGCCCCGGGGGTCTACCTGTTCCGAGGGCCGTCCGGCGAAGTCCTCTATATAGGGACGGCGGTGAATCTGCGCCGGCGGGTCCGCGGCTATTTCACCGGGTCGGAGACCCGCGGCCGGATCCGCGAGATGGTACGGCTGGCCACCCGCGTCGATCACGTGGTGTGCGCGCACGGTCTGGAGGCCGGAGTACGCGAACTGCGCCTGCTCGGCGCCCACGCCCCGCCGTACAACCGGCGCTCGAAATTTCCGAAGAAGGTGTGGTGGATCGCGCTCACCGCCGAAGCGTTCCCGCGCCTGACCCTGGTCCGTGACCCGGCCGGTACGGCGGTGGGCCCGTTCCACGCCCGCGCCACGGCCGCCGATATCGCCGCCACACTGGCCGAATACTGCGGACTGCGCACCTGTACCACCCGGCTGGCGCGGGCCGCGCTGCACACCTGCGTGCCCGAGGCGGTGGGCGGCTGCCCGGCCGCCGCGCCCGCCCCCCGGCCCGCCGCCGCGTACGCCGCCGCCCCGGCGATGGCCCGGGCCCTGTTCGCCGGCGCGGACGACCGCCCGATCCGGGTGATGCTCGCCCGGATCGAGCAGTACGCCGCCACCGAGCAGTACGAGGCCGCGGCCCGTCTGCGCGACCGCGCCGCCGCCGTCATCCGGGCCCTGCGCCGCACCCAGCGGCTCGCCGCACTGGCCCGGATCCCCGAGTTGATCGCCGCGCATCCCGACGGCGCCGGCGGCTGGGAATTCTCGGTCGTGCGCTACGGCCGGCTCGCGGGCGCGGGTACCGCCGGCCACCGGGTACCGCCGATGCCGGTGGTGGAGCAGATCGTCGCCGCGGCGCAGACCGTGCGCCCCGCCGGGCCCGAGGCGATCGCGGGGGCGGACGCGACCCTCACGGCCGAACTGCCGCCGGATCCCTCGTGGACCACGGCCCCGCCGCTGCGGGGCGCGCCGCCGGAGGAGACCGGGGTCATCCTGCGCTGGCTGGAACGCCCCGGGGTGCGGATCGTGCGCACCTCCGAGGGCTACCGCGAACCCGCCGGCGGCGCCGGGCGCTGGCTCGGCTGGGCCGAAGCGGCGGACGCGGCCGCCGGCGCCGCCCGCGAGGCGACCTCCTACGACGAACTACGCGGCTGAGCGCCTTAGGCTGTTGTCCATGATTACCGCGATCGTGCTGATCCAGGCCGACAACGGCCGTATTCCGGAAACCGCGCAGGCGGTCGCCGATACCGAGGGGGTCGCCGAGGTGTACTCCTGCGCCGGGGACATCGATCTGATCGCGCTGGTCCGGGTCCGCGACCACGAACAGGTGGCCGAAGTGGTCACCGCGCGGATCGACAAGGTCGCCGGTGTCCAGCGCACGGTCACCCATATCGCGTTCAAATCGTATTCACGCGCCGATGTCGAGGCGGGGTTCTCGATCGGGGAGTGACCGATCGGCGCCGGTCCCGGCGCACGGTCAGTTCTCGCCGAGGGTGCGGGTGAGCGCGGCCCAGCGGTCGAGCAGGTCCGCGGCCGCGCCACTGTCCACGGCGGTCGCCGCGCGCTCGATCCCGGCGGCCAGATGGTCGTGGAGATCGCCGCCGAGGTCCGCGCCGCGGGACAGGTCGTAGGCGGTGATCGCGGCGGCCGAATTCACCAGGACGGCATCGCGTACCGCGCCGGCGTTTCCGGCGAGCACATCCCGGGCGACCCCGGCGTTCACCGTGGCGTCCCCGCCCCGGAGGGCGTCCAGGTCCACCCGGGGGATGCCGAGACGCAGCGGGTCGATCACCGTCCGGTGGACCTCGCCGCCGGTGACCACGTAGGCGTCGGTGACATCGGAGGTGGTGATCTCGTCCAGGCCGTCGCGTCCCCGGACCACCAGGGCGCCGGCGCCGCGCACGGCGAACACCCCGGCGATGGTCTCCAGCAGATCGTCGAACGCGCAGCCGACCAGGCCGGCCCGCGGCTGCGCCGGATTGGTGAGCGGGCCGAGCACGTTGAACACGGTCGGGATCCCGATCTCTTTACGCGCCGGTCCGGCGAAGCGCAGGCCGGAATGGAACAGCGGGGCGAAGCAGAAGCCGATACCCAGCTCACGGACGCAGCGCGCCACCGATTCGGGGCCCAGCGCCAGTTTCACCCCGAGCGCCTCCAGCACGTCCGCGCCGCCGCTCTTGGAGGATGCGGCCCGGTTACCGTGCTTGACCACCGGCACCCCGGCGGCGGCCACCACGATCGAGGACATGGTGGAGATGTTCACCGACCCGGACCGGTCCCCGCCGGTACCCACGATGTCCACCGCGTCGCCGTCGACCTTCACCAGGCGGGCGTGCCCGAGCATGCCGCGGGCCATCCCGGACAGCTCGGACGGGGTCGGCCCCTTGATCTTCATGGCCACGCCGAAGGCCGCGATCTGCGCGGAGGTCGAGTTGTCGGTGAAGATCTCGTCGATCACCCAGGTCGTATCGTCCGCGGTGAGGTCGTGTCCGTCGGCGAGGGCCCCCAGCATCCGGGGCCAGCTGCGCACGCTCATCTCAATCTCCTCGTCGCACCGATTCGCGGGTGACCGAATGGTCACGCACACCCTAAACCGCGAAGTGGGGGTGAAGCTCATCCGCGGACCGGGTGCGTCCCCGCCTCCCGCGGCCGGTACCGGATGGTGCTGTGTCGGCCGGCCGGCCGGCCTGCGGATGCGGACGCCGCAGCGGAGACCGAGGATCTCGACACGTGGACGCCGGAGCGAAGGCGGAGGACCGCCACACGCGGACGCCGAAGCGAAGGGGAGGATCGCCACACGCGGACGCCGGAGCGAAGGCGGAGGACCGCGACACGCCGAATCTGTTCCAGAGCTCCACGGAGCAGGTGAATCCCGACACAAATGATCGAGTTGGGAACCCGACTTCGACTGTCGTACTACGAAGAGTCATACTTACCCCGTGACGACCGCAGTAGGTACCTCAGGATCGGCCATAACCCAGCGTGTGCATTCGCTGAACCGGCCCAACATGGTCAGCGTCGGTACCATCATCTGGCTGTCCAGCGAGCTGATGTTCTTCGCCGGCCTCTTCGCGATGTACTTCGTCGCGCGAAGTCAGGCGCCGGAATGGCCGATGCCGCCGACCGAGCTGAACCTCGGTCTGGCGATTCCGGTCACCGCTGTGCTGATCGCGTCGTCGTTCACCTGCCAGATGGGCGTGTTCGCGGCCGAACGCGGTGACGTGTTCGGGCTGCGCCGCTGGTACCTGCTCACCTTTGTCATGGGAGCGTTCTTCGTGGCCGGTCAGGCCTACGAGTACATCCATCTGGTGGACCACGGAACCTCGATCGCCGGCAGCTCCTACGGATCGGTGTTCTACATCACCACCGGCTTCCACGGCCTGCACGTCATCGGCGGTCTGATCGCGTTCCTGTTCCTGCTCGCCCGCACCACGATGAGCAAGTTCACCCCCGCGCAGGCCACCGCCGCGATCGTCGTCTCGTACTACTGGCACTTCGTCGACATCGTCTGGATCGGGCTGTTCGCCGTGATCTATTTCGTCCAGTGACGCCAGCTCACCAGCCCGGTTCCGTCTACTCCAAAGGGACACAGATGAGTTCATCGCCCCCGACAGCGCCAGCGCCCGCCAGCGGTGGGCACGGCGAGGCCAGCAAACAGCGCAGGCAGCGCCGCATCCGCCGACGGATAGCGGGCGGGCTCGCGCTGCTGGTGGGTCTCGTCGGAGCCGGATTCCTCGCCTCGGCGCTCACCCCCGAACCGCAGGTCGCCACGGCGAACGAGGATTCGGTGGCGCTGATCCGTGAGGGTCAGCAGCTGTACGAGACCTCCTGCATCACCTGCCACGGCGCGAACCTGCAGGGCGTGGCGGACCGCGGTCCCAGCCTCATCGGCGTCGGCGAAGCGGCCGTGTACTTCCAGGTGTCCTCCGGTCGTATGCCGATGGTCCGCAACGAGGCGCAGGCCGAACGCAAACCACCGAAGTTCGACGCCCACCAGACCGACGCCATCGGCGCGTACGTCGCCGCCAACGGTGGCGGGCCGACGGTGCCGCGCGATGCCAACGGCGAGGTCGCGGCGGAATCGCTGCGCGGAACCGATATCGGCCGCGGTAGCGAACTGTTCCGCATGAACTGCGCCTCCTGCCACAACTTCACCGGCCGCGGCGGCGCGCTGTCCTCCGGAAAGTTCGCTCCGTCGCTGGAGCCGGCCACCGAGGCGCAGCTCTGGACCGCCATGGTCACCGGCCCGCAGAACATGCCGAAGTTCTCCGACCGGCAGCTGTCGCCGGAGGAGAAGCGCGACATCATCGCCTACGTCAAGGACGCGGCCGAGGCGAAATCGCCCGGCGGCTGGGGACTGGGCGGTTTCGGTCCCGCCACCGAAGGCCTGGCCATGTGGACCATCGGCATCGTGGCGGTCGTGGGTGCGGCGATCTGGATCGGATCCCGGACATGACCGGGTCAGCGCCCGGAGGCGGCAGCTCGCGTAACCACGGAGGGCGTCCGGGGATGTCCCATCGAAAGGGCCCTAGTGATGAGTGAAGAACAGGAGCGAGACGAGATGGGTCGCCTGGACAAAGATTCCGCGGCCGCGACCCCGGCGGAACCGACCGAGGCCGAACTGGACGCGATGTCGCGGGACGAGCTGGTCGAGCTCGGTACCGCCCGCGACGGTGTCGAGGTCGTCTACCGGCGCGAACGCTGGCCGGTGCCGGGAACCCGGGCGGAGAAGCGCGCCGAACGGCAGGTCGCGATGTGGTTCGCGATCTCCGGCCTGGCCGCGGCCGCGCTGGTGGGTGTGTTCCTGTTCTGGCCCTGGGAGTACAAGGGGAAAGAGAACAGCGGCCACGGCCTGTACTCGCTCGCCACCCCGCTCTACGGCCTGACCTTCGGTATCTCGATCCTGGCCATCGGTATCGCGGTGGTGCTGATCCGTAAGAAGTTCATCCCCGCGGAGCTGTCGGTCCAGGACCGTCACGACGGTAAATCCGCCGAGGTCGAGCGGCGCACCCTGGCCGCCGAACTCAGCGACGCCGCCGAGACCTCCACCCTGGGCCGCCGCAAGCTCATCACCCGCACCGCCGGCGCCGGCGTCGGCGTGCTCGGGATCGGCGCCCTGCTGGTGTTCGTGGGCGGCATGGTGAAGAACCCGTGGGCCAAGGGCGACAAATCGCCGCTGTGGGTGTCGGGCTGGACCCCGGACTATCCGGGGGAGACCGTCTACATCCGCCGCGATACCGGCCGCCCGCAGGACATCGTGCTGGTCCGTCCGGAGGATCTGGACGCCGGCGCCATGGAGACCGTCTTCCCCTGGAAGGAATCCTGGCGCGGGGACGAGCACGCGACCCTGCAGTCGCTGCGCGGTATCCGCAACGCCGTGATGATGATCCGCCTGCGGCCCGAGGACGCGAAGAACGCGATCAAACGTAAGGGTCAGGAGAGCTTCAACTTCGGCGACTACTTCGCCTACTCGAAGATCTGCACCCACCTCGGCTGCCCGACCTCGCTGTTCGAACAGCAGACCAACCGGATCCTGTGCCCGTGCCATCAGTCGCAGTTCTCCGCGACCGAATGGGGTAAGCCGATCTTCGGTCCTGCCGCCCGGGCGCTGCCGCAGCTGCCGATCACCGTAAACTCAGAGGGGTACCTGGTCGCCAACGGTGACTTCATCGAACCCCTCGGCCCGGCCTTCTGGGAGCGTCGATCATGAGTGCTGGAAGCAAGCTCGTGGCACAGGCCAACGAGATAGACGAGCGCTACCGCGCCGCGGCGTTCGTGAAACGATCGATCAACAAGGTGTTCCCCACCCATTGGTCGTTCCTGCTGGGTGAGATCGCGCTGTACGCGTTCATCATCCTGCTGCTGTCGGGTATCTACCTGACGCTGTACTTCGACCCGTCGATGGCGCACGTCACCTACGACGGCGCCTACCAGCCGCTGCGCGGCGTCGGCATGTCGCGGGCCTACGAGACCGCCCTGAACATCTCCTTCGAGGTGCGCGGCGGTCTGTTCGTCCGGCAGGTGCATCACTGGGCGGCGCTGCTGTTCGCGGCCTCGATCATCGTGCACCTGTTCCGCATCTTCTTCACCGGCGCCTTCCGGAAGCCGCGTGAGGCCAACTGGGTGATCGGTTCGCTGCTGCTGATCCTGGCCATGTTCGAGGGCTTCTTCGGGTACTCGCTGCCCGACGACCTGCTGTCGGGCACCGGCCTGCGGGCGGCCTTCTCCGGTATCACCATCGGCGTACCGGTGGTCGGCACCTGGCTGCACTGGCTGATGTTCGGCGGGGACTTCCCCGGCGAGATCATCGTCCCGCGCCTCTACATCGCCCACGTGCTGTTGCTGCCCGGCATCATGCTGGCACTGATCGCCGCGCACGTCGCGATCGTCTGGTACCAGAAGCACACCCAGTTCCCCGGACCGGGCCGCACCGAGAACAATGTCGTCGGTTCCCGGATCGTGCCGGTGTTCGCCGCCGACCAGGGCGCGTTCTTCGCCTTCACCCTCGGTTTCGTGGCGATCATGGGCGGCGTCCTGCAGATCAACCCGATCTGGAACCTGGGCCCGTACAACCCGTCGCAGGTCTCCGCCGGTTCACAGCCCGACTTCTACATGATGTGGACCGACGGTATGGCGCGCCTGATGCCGCCGTGGGAGCTGTACCTGGGTCGCTACACCATCCCCGCGGCCTTCTGGGTAGCGCTGATCATGGGCCTGGTGTTCGCGGTCCTGGTCATGTACCCGTGGATCGAGAAGAAGCTGACCGGCGACACCGCGCGGCACAATCTGCTGCAGCGGCCGCGCGACGTCCCGGTCCGCACCGCGATCGGCGCCATGGCCATCGCGTTCTACGTGGTGCTCACACTGTCCTGCGTCAACGACATCATCGCGTTCAAGTTCGATATCTCGCTGAACGCGACCACCTGGATCGGCCGCATCGGCCTGCTGGTGGCGCCGCCGGTAGCGTATTTCCTCGCCTACCGGTTCTGCATCGGCCTGCAGCGCAGCGACCGGGCGGTGCTCGAGCACGGGATCGAGACGGGCGTGATCAAGCGCCTGCCGCACGGTGAGTACATCGAGGTGCACCAGCCGCTGGGACCGGTCGACTCGCACGGCCACCCGCTGCCCCTGGAATACCAGGGTGCGGTCGTACCGAAGAAGATGAACCAGCTCGGTTCGGCGGGCCAGCCCGGTACCGGCAGCTTCCTGCGGCCCGATCCGCGCGAAGAGAGCGACCATCACTTCGCGACGGAGCTCGAAGAAGAGCACCGGCAGCTCGCCGTGCTCAAACGAGTGCAGGACGAAGCCGACTCGAACGGCAACGGCCGGCACGGTCACTGAGCACAACGCACAAGCGAAAGGCCCCCTGGAATCCGAGATTCCAGGGGGCCTTCTCGTTGGCAAATCCGGTCTCAGCCGGCGCGCCGCCGCCGCGCCGATTCGATGGCCTCGAATTTGGCCAGGTTATGCCGGGCATCGGCGAGAGCGTCATGGGCGTCCCGGGGCGGTGGCGGCAGCTCCGGCCGCCCGTGCGCCTCCCAATGCTGGCGCAGCTCGTTGGTATAGCGCGGCAGTGCCGTGGGCAGCTCCACCATGGACCCCCACAGCTGGCAGAGCACCACATGGTCGTAGGCCGCCACCCAGGCCCACATCTCCGGCTGCACGGTGGGGCGGGGCACCAGGAACCGAAACAGCTCGTCGCGGATCTGGATGCGCGACTTCCACAGCGGTGAGGTCTCCGGAGGGAGTTTCGGCAGCACATTCTTGTTCACCCACGGCCCCGCCCGCTCCGCGTCGAACTCGGAGGAGACGGCGTAGTACTCCCGCCCGTCCTCGCAGACGACCCCGATCGAAACAAGATCGATAACACGGCCGTCCTCGATGAACTCCGAATCGTAGAAATATCTCAAGTAGCGGGCTTTCTAGGTGGTGGGTGGACAAAGGTGAGCCTACTGGGGGGAGGGGGTGTGGGGGTGGGGAGGTGACTCTGCCCGTGAGGGTGGGGTGGTGGGGGTGCTCGCGAGGGTGGGGTGGTGGGCGTGCTCGTGAAGGTGGGGTGGTGGGCGTGCTCGCGAAGGTGGGGTGGTGACCTGATCGCGAGGGTGGGGAGGTGACACTGCCCGCGAGGGTGAGGTGGTGACACTGCCCGCGAGGGTGAGGAGGTGACACTGCCCGCGAGGGTGAATATCCGGACCGGGCGAGCAGGAGTAACAGCAGATACACACCGCCCAGGGAGCT
>NZ_JBSFRU010000076.1:0-20859 GCF_053589395.1 Nocardia sp. NPDC003345 | reverse complement strand
GCCCAGCCGCTGCGGGCCGTAGTGCGGCGGCGGCGCGCAGCGCCGTCGCCCTTGAACCTATATGGCGAAATTCGGCAACAACCCACAGAAGAACTGGGCGTTGACCTCTCGACGTTCAGGCCGTGGGCTCACGACGGAGAGACTCGATCAGCCGCTGAGCCTGGGCGCGCAGGGGCTCGCTGTCCGGATCGTTCTCGATGATGACGTGGTGAACCGGAAGGGCGAAGGACGTGTCCAGTCCGGCACTGTACTTGTCCCAGTTCGTCAGCTTCCAAGTATCGCGGGCTGCTCCGCGGCGCCGTAGGTACGTCAGCATCGTCTCGACCGAACACCGGACCCATACAAAGGTCGCGTCCGCTCCAGCCGCTTCGGCCTGGGAGGTTGCGCGTTCCAGCCAGGATGGCTCACTGAACTCGCGGATATACGGCGCGGCGGCAATGACCGAGTTCCCGCACTCAATGTTCTCTCTCACGACGGCCGCGAGGGCGTCATACTCCCTCGGCCGGATGTGCGTCAGGTAGATATCGGATTCCCGGTCGTCGATGGTCGATCCGAGGTCTTCGAGCGCAGGCTCGATCATTGGCCGAGCCATCGTGTCCTTGTCGAGGAGTGCCCAACTGGTTTCACGGGTCAGAGTTCGGGCGAACTCGCTCTTTCCGCTCCCCGCATAGCCTCCGATGTAAACGACCTGGGCACGGATCGGACGTACCGGCGCAGCCAGCGTCAATGCCAGCGAGGTTGGGGTAGTGACGACACGACCCGACCGGTCGTGACTGGCGATATAGCCATCAGCGGCTAGCTGCTCCATCGCCTTCGTGATCGTGAGCTGGCTCGCTTGCCACTCCTGAGCGAGGGCTCGTGTCGTGGGAAGCCGTTGGCCATCGCGCAGTCGGCCGGACTCGATGTCATTCCGGATGGCCTGAGCGATCCGGAGGTGTGCCGGCGGATTGGACGAGGTCTGCTGGCTTACCACGGTTACTCCTTCGGGTAGCAGTTGCCTTCCGAAGAGTATCAGGTGCTCCCCTACTTTGAGCTGGGCAGATAGCACTACTGGACATTACTAGACGAAAGTACTTGCTTCTCGATAGAAGCAACTGCTACCGTTGCTGTAACGCACAACACAGCGTCGGGAGGTCGGAATGCAGATCAAGGCGACTAAGGGAGCGGACATCCTTCGTCCGTCTCGGTTGAATGCGGCGGGGTGGTGCATCAACTGCCTTGGCCGACACTGCGAGAAGGCACGGTGCATCGCCTGGTACGCGGGAGCGGTGTGGGAGACCTGCACCCGCTGCGGTGGCAGTGAGTACGTAGGCGGTCACCGGGATCCGGAAACGGCGCTCAACCGGTGTGACTGCACTCAGGGCCTGGTCGAGGCCGAGAACGGGAAGTCCGGTTCGGTGATCGAGTTCCCGGGTGTGCGCCAGGGAGCGCCGGTGGTGATCGGTTACTCGGCGCATGGGCGTGAGGTGATCCGCGATCATCGCGGCACGGTCTCCGAAGTGTTCGACTTCGATGATCCGGAGCAGTGGTTCTGATGACAGCGGGCGTCGTGGAACTCGATGATTCTCCGGAGGATTCGAGCGGTCCGGTTCGGCAGACTGCGGCCCAGCGTCGCAGCCTGCCGGACTTCCGGGACGTCGCCCAGTCGTTGGCCGAACAGGAGCATATCTGCGCGCGGCCGATTCCGATGCTGGCCTACAACTCCAAGACCCTCACCGAGGAATACCTCGGCGCTCCTTGCAAGGCCACCATCGCCTCGGTGTGCCCGGCCTGCGCCGACAAGGCCCGGTTCCTGCGCATCACCCAGTCCCGCGAAGGCTGGCATATCGCCTCCGAACCGGAGAACGAGAAGGTCCCGCCGACCGAGCAGCAGACCGCGCTGCTGGCCGCCCGCGCCGATCTGTTCGAGACCTTCCAGCACGCCAAGGCCGATGGCGATATGGACATGATGTCCGGGGTCCGCGAAGTCGTGGCCGACCTCGACAACGAGATGAAAGACTCCGGGTTCCGGGGACGGCTGCCCGCCCTCGATAGGGAGCAGAAGCCGCGGCGTGCTCGCTCGACCCGTCGTCGTCAGGATGCCCCGAACCTGCCCCGGCTCAAGGTCGAAAAGACCACCATCGGCCGCGAATACGCCGGGCATCGGCCCTCGATGTTCATCACCCTCACCATGCCTTCCTACGGGGCCATCAACCGCGACGGTGCCGTGAACGACAAGGGCGAGACTGTGGGCGACGGTTCACCCCGGGACCCGGGTTCCTACGACTACGAACGCGCCGCCCGCGACATCGTGCACTTCTCCGCGTTGTTCGACCGCTGGATCCAGAACCTGCGCCGCGCGGTGGGCTGGAACATCCAGTACTTCGCCACGGTCGAACCCCAGAAACGTGGCGCCCCGCATCTGCACATCCTGATCCGGGGCACGGTGTCGCGCGACATCATCCGCCAGGTCACCGCGGCTACCTACCACCAGGTGTGGTGGCCACCGCATGAGCGGGCCAGCGAGGTCTACCCCGGCGATATCGTCCCGGTCTGGGACCCGACCCGCATGACCTTCCTCGACCCCGCGACTGGCTCGCCGCTGCTCGCCTTCGATGACGTCCAGGACCTCCTCGACGACGTGGACGATCTCGATCCGGCGCATGTGGTGCGGTTCGGCGATCAGATGGACCGCGCCGACATCCGCGGCTACGTTGCCGGCCGAAAAGCCGACCGCGCGATCGGCTACGTCACCAAATACCTCACCAAGTCCATCGCCGAAGTCCTGGACACCGACTCCGACCGGACCCGCCACCACTACAACCGCCTGCACGCCGAGTTGCAGCACACCCCGTGCTCGAAACGGTGCCCGGTCTGGCTGCGCTACGGCATCGTCCCCGAAGGCGCGGACGAGAAGACCATCCCGGGCCGCTGCAAAGGCAAAGCCCACCGCCGAGACACCCTCGGCCTGCCCGGCCGCCGAGTTCTGGTCTCGCGCCAGTGGTCGAACAAGACGCTCCCGGACCACAAGGCCGACCGCGCCGAGTTCGTTCGGCAACTGCTGGCCTCGGTCGGGATCGTCAAACCCGACAACTCTCACCTGAAACTGTCGGTCGTGCGGCCCGGCGACCGCTCGGCCCCGCCCCGCGATCACCTGATCCTGTCGGAGATCGCGCGGCGCAAAATCTGGCGCGCCGAGTACACCCGCGCACTCCTGGAGGCCGGTCCACCAGCACAGCAACACAGTTCGGCAATCCCGGTAGCGGCATGAGGAAGGACAGAAAAATGCAGGTGATCAACGGCAGTAGGCGTGTCGCATCTCCGGCTACGTACACCGTGGAAGAGGCCGCGGTGCTGCTGGGGGTGTCCCGGGGCATCGCCTACCAGTTCGTCAACGAGGGCGTGATTCCGGCGAAGCGGATCGGTCGCCGGTGGGTGATCTCGCGGGCGGTGTTCCATGCCTGGCTGGACTCCTCGGACAACCTCCCGGAAGCGGTGTAGCCGATGGGATGGGTGGATCAGGCTCCGTCGGGCCGCTGGAAGGCGCGCTGGCGTGATCCTGCGGGTACGCAGCGGTCCAAGACGTTTCGGACCAAGAAGGAGGCCAACACCTTCCTGGCCCAGGTGGAGGTCTCCAAGTCGCAGGGCTCCTACGTCTCGCCCCACGCGGGCCGGACCCTGCTCGGCCACCATGCTGAGCAGTGGATGAACTCGTGGAACACCGAGCGGACCACGACGGCGCGGGATGCCTCGATCATGCGAACTCATGTGCTCCCGAAGTGGGAGAACTGGCAGCTCGGCAAGGTCGATCACCTGTCGGTGCAGACCTGGATTTCGGAGCTCTCGCAGCGTCGTTCCCGCGCGACGGTGGCCGAGGCGAAGCGGATGATGTCGGGGGTGATGCGTTCGGCAGTGGCGAACAGGCTGATAGCGGCCGATCCCACGGCCGGGGTCCGGATTCCCAAGCGCCGGGTCCGCGATACCGATGAGCGGATGCTGTCGCGGGAGGAGGTTCGGCAACAGCTTCTCCCGGCGGTCCGGCCGGAGCGGTACCGGGTGCTCGTGGCAACCGCGGCGTTCGCCGGTCTGCGGTGGGGTGAGGTCGCGGGCCTGTGCACCGACGCGGTGGATCTGGATCAGGGGCTGATCCGCGTGATGCGCACCGTGACCGAGGTCGCCGGCCATGTGGAGTTCAAGCCGTTTCCGAAGTCGCGGGCCGGTCGGCGGACGGTGCCCATTCCGGGCTGGCTGGCCGAGGAACTGCGGGCCTATCTGCGTGAGTACCAGCAGGGGCCACAGGGGCTGATCTTCACCAACGAGGCCGGTGGGCCGCTGCGGCGGACGTTGTTCCGGTCCCGGGTCTGGCGTCCGGCGTTGGTCCGGGCCGGGCTGCTCGGTGAGGTCTCCCCGGTGGGCGAGAAGTTCGAGGCGGTCTGGATGGACCAGGGTGGGGAGGTGAATTCCGAGGTGTTCGGCAAGTACGAGCAGGCCGTTCAGATGGTGGCTCGCCATGAGCACGGCGGGGTCCGGTTCCACGATCTGCGCGATATGTTCGGGACCTGGCTGGCCGACGACGGCATGGAGCCGCACAAGATCGCGGTGGTGATCGGTCACGAGAACCCGACGACCACGATGCAGTACTACATTCGCCTCACCGAGGACTACGACGCGGTGCGCCGGTCCATGGGCGACGAGAGCGGCCCTGAGACCCGCTGATGCCTGTTTGCTCCCCGTCCGGCGGTCGGGCGGACATTCCGGGGCGGATGGGATCGGCTGAGACGAGAAATCCCCCGACCAAAGTCACTGGTCCGGGGGATTTCTTCTACGGGGTGGGTCTAGGAGGACTTGAACCTCCGACCTCTTCGTTATCAGCGAAGCGCTCTAACCGCCTGAGCTATAGACCCGCGGGGCAGCTGTTCAATGTCAAGCAACCGCCGAGCACAGACTGTACCGGAATGCTCCAGGATGAACCAAAACGGCTGGTCAAAGACCCATGGCCGTATACCCACGGATAACGCGCGACGGCCGGTACCCGGATTCCCGGGTACCGGCCGTCAGCGAGAGAACAGGATCTAGTCGGGGTCGGCCAGAGTGACCTGGATGCCGCCGACCATATCGCAGCACTGGTTGTAGATGAACGTCCCGACGGTGGCCAGGGCGGTGAACAGGACGACATTGATGAGCCCGATCACCCCGGCGTACCCGAAGACCGTACCGGCGTCGATGAGGCCCACCGATCCGCTGTCGGGCGAGACCATATCGGTGAACGTGCTGTTGAGCCGCTCCCAGACACCCATACCGGCCAGCACCATGTACAGCAGTGCCACCGCGATCATCCAGACGAAGAACATGGCGACACTGATGACCAGGGTGATCTTCAGCGTGGACCACGGATCGATCCGGCGTACCTGTACGGTCGCCCGCAGCGGTTCGCCGCCCAGCACCGCCTGCGGGAGCCCGCGCGGGGCCTGCGGAGCGGGCGGGGCCGGGGGTGGCGTGTGCTGGATATGTGGAACGTGCGGTGCATGCGATGCGTGCGGGGCCTGGTCCGGCGGCAGCGGATGCCGGATCTCGGAGAGGTCGGGCATATCCTTGACCAGCTCGGGCCGGGCGATACTGCGGGTGGGACCGTCCAGCCCAACGGATTTGGCCATGGCCGCTTCCTTACGCGCCGCCTTGGCCGCCAGATCGCTGGTGGTCCGCGCGTTGGTGACCCCGCCGCTCAGCCCGACCCCACGCTGCCCTTGGCCCCCGCCCACCGGCATATGCCCGGGACGGGAGAGGTTGGACTGGGGTTCGCGTTGCGGCAGCTGCGACCAGCCCTCCTGGAAACGTCCGCCGTCCGTACCGTTTCCGCCCGGCTCGGCCGGATTGCCGCCGCCCTGCTGGTTACCGCCCTGCTGCGGGCCGGGATTCTGCTGGCCCGCCGGTGAATTGCGCGATTCGGACGCGAATTCTCCCTGCTTCTCCTGGTTTTCGGGCGCCGGACCTCCGGTGGGTGCACCACCGGAGGGGTTGGCACCCTGCTGACCGCCGGCCTGCTCGTTGTCCGCGGCCTCGCCCGGCCGCGGCGTCGGGCGCGGCGAAATCGGGGACGGGGTGACCCGCTCGGTCACACCGTTCGTCTGCTGCCGCTCGTCGCTCGGCTGTTTCGGAGTGGTCAATGGGAATCCTCGGATCCGTTCTTTGCCGCCGATATGGGATTACTGTTCGGGGGAACCGCCACCGTCGATCTGTTCGGGCTCGTCGGCGTTACGTGCGATCGCAAGCAAGGTATCGCCCTCGCCGAGGTTCATCAATCGCACGCCCTTGGTCTGCCTACCGGCCTTACGAACCTGCCGGGCGGCAGTGCGGATAACCCCTCCGCTGGACGTGATCGCGTACAGCTCGTCGTCGTCGTCGACGATGAGCGCCCCCACCAGGGTGCCACGCCGGGCATCGAACTGGATCGTCAATACACCTTTTCCGCCCCGGCCCTGCGCGGTGTACTCCTCGATGGCGGTCCGCTTGGCGTAACCACCCGAGGTCGCCACCAGCAGATACGTTCCGTCACGGACCACATTGAGCGAGAGTAGGGCATCTTCGGCGTTGAACCGCATACCCTGCACACCCGACGTGGCGCGTCCCATCGGACGCAGTGCCTCATCCGTGGCGGAGAACCGGATGGACTGCCCCTGCGCCGAGACCAGCAGCAGATCGTCCTCGGCCGAACAGAGTACGGCGCCTACCAATTCGTCGTTGTCGCGCAGGTTCACCGCGACGATGCCGCCGCTGCGGTTGGAGTCGAAGTCCACCAGCCGCGACTTCTTCACCAGGCCCTTCTGCGTGGCGAGCACCAGGTAGGCGGCGTCTTCGTAGGATTTGATCCGGATGACCTGGGCGATCTTCTCGTCCGGCTGGAAAGCCAGCAGGTTGGCCACGTGCTGACCGCGGGCGGTGCGGTTGGCCTCCGGCAATTCGTAGGCCTTGGCCCGGTAGACCCGGCCCTTGTTCGTGAAGAACAACAACCAGTCGTGGGTCGAGGTCACGAAGAAGTGGCGGACGATATCGTCCTGCTTGAGCCCCGCGCCCTGGACACCCTTACCGCCGCGCTTCTGGCTGCGGTAGAGATCGGTCTTGGTGCGCTTGGCGTAGCCGGTCTCGGTGATGGTGACGACGACGTCCTCGCGGGCGATCAGATCCTCGTCGGCGACGTCACCGTCGGCGGAGATGATCTGGGTGCGCCGGTCGTCGCCGTAGCGCTCCACGATCTCGGCCAGTTCGTCGCGCACGATCGCGCGCTGGCGTTCCGGCTTCTCCAGGATGTCCTTCAGATCCGCGATCTCGGCCTCGAGCTTGGCCAATTCGTCGATGATCTTCTGCCGCTCCAGCGCCGACAGGCGCCGCAGCTGCATATCCAGGATCGCGGTGGCCTGGGTTTCGTCGATATCGAGCAGTTGCATCAGGCCGGTGCGCGCGGTGTCGGTATTGGCCGAACCGCGGATCAGCGCGATGACCTGGTCGAGCATATCCAGCGCCTTGACCAGGCCGCGCAGGATATGGGCGCGTTCCTCGGCCTTGCGGAGCAGGTAGCGGGTGCGCCGGACGATGACTTCCAGCTGATGGTTCACATACAGCCGGATCATCTGATCCAGGCGCAGGGTGCGCGGTACGCCCTCCACGATGGAGAGCATGTTGGCGCCGAAACTGGTCTGCAGCTGGGTGTGCTTGTAGAGGTTGTTCAGCACCACCTTGGCGATCGCGTCACGCTTGACCGTGACCACGATGCGCAGGCCCACCCGGTCCGACGATTCGTCGTGGATATCGGACACTCCGGCGATCCGGCCGTCCTTGACCTGTTCGGCGATCGCGTTGATGAAGTTGTCCGTGTTGACCTGGTAGGGCAGCCCGGTGATGACGATCGTGGTGCGGCCGCGGGCGTCCTCTTCGATCTCCACCACACCGCGCATCCGGATGGAGCCGCGGCCGGTGGTGTAGGCATCGTGGATGCCCTGGGTCCCGACGATGAGGCCGGCGGTCGGGAAATCCGGGCCCTTGACCCGCTCCATGCAGGCGGCGAGGGTGGATTCCTCGTCGGCGTCGTGATTGTCCAGCGCCCAGTAGATGGCCTCGGCCAGCTCGTTGAGGTTGTGCGGCGGGATATTGGTGGCCATGCCGACCGCGATGCCGTTGCTGCCGTTCATCAGCATGTTCGGCACCCGGCTGGGCAGGACGACCGGTTCCTGGGTCTTACCGTCGTAGTTGGGGATGAAATCGACCGTGTCGTGATCGATCTCGCGCAGCAGCTCCATGGCCAGCGGGGTGAGCCGGCATTCGGTGTAACGCATGGCGGCGGCGCCGTCGTTACCGCGGCTGCCGAAGTTGCCCTGCCCGTCGACCAGCGGATACCGCATCGCCCACGGCTGGGCCATCCGCACCAGGGTGTCGTAGATGGCCGAGTCGCCGTGCGGGTGGTAGTTACCCATGGTGTCGGCCACCGGGCGGGCCGACTTCACATAGCTGCGGTCGGGCCGGTAGCCGTTGTCGTGCATCGCGTACAGGATCCGGCGGTGCACGGGCTTGAGGCCGTCGCGCACCTCGGGCAGCGCACGGCCCACGATCACGCTCATCGCGTAATCGATGTAGCTGTTCTGCATCTCCTGCTGGATATCGACCGGCTCGATCCGGTCGCCCGCGCTCTCCGGCGGCAGGGTGGTGTCGGTCATGCAATCTCCTAGGTACTGACGGTTGACGGTGGCTCACCCGCGCGCGCTCGCACTATCACAGAGCGCCGGCGCGCCGCGGGCGCGACACCGCTCCTACACGTCGAGGAAGCGGACGTCCTTGGCATTACGGGTGATGAAGCTGCGGCGCGCCGCGACGTCCTCGCCCATCAGAACGCTGAACAGCTCGTCCGCGGCGGCCGCGTCGTCCAGCGTGACCTGGCGTAGTACACGCACCGAGGGGTCCATGGTGGTCTCCCACAGCTCCTTCGGGTTCATCTCGCCCAGACCTTTGTACCGCTGGATACCGTCGTCCTTGTTGATCTTCTTACCGGCCGCCAGACCCGCCTCGAGCAGTCCGTCACGCTCCCGGTCGGAGTAGGCGAACTCGGGATCGACGCGATGCCACTTCAGCTTGTACAGCGGCGGCTGCGCCAGGAATACATGCCCCTGCTCGACGAGCGGGCGCATGAAGCGGAACAGCAGGGTCAGCAGCAGCGTGGAGATGTGCTGGCCGTCGACATCGGCGTCGGCCATCAGCACGATCTTGTGATACCGCAGTTTGGCGATATCGAACTCGTCGTGGATACCGGTGCCGAAGGCGGTGATGATCGACTGGACCTCGGCGTTCTTGAGGACCTTGTCGATCCGCGCCTTCTCGACGTTGATGATCTTGCCGCGCAGCGGCAGGATCGCCTGGTACATCGAATCGCGACCGGACTTGGCCGAACCACCGGCCGAATCACCCTCGACGATGTAGATCTCGGATTTGCTCGGATCCTTGGACCGGCAGTCGGCCAGCTTGCCCGGCAGGCCGCCGATATCGGTCGCGCTCTTACGCCGGACCAGCTCACGCGCCTTACGGGCGGCGACCCGGGCCTGCGCCGAGGACACCGCCTTGTTGACGATGGTCTTGGCATCGGCGGGATTGGCCTCGAACCAGTGCGCGAGGTGCTCGTTGCAGGCGCGCTGCACGAACCCCTTGACCTCGGTGTTGCCCAGCTTGGTCTTGGTCTGGCCCTCGAACTGTGGTTCGCTCACCTTCACGCTCACGATGGCGGCCAAACCCTCGCGGATATCGTCGCCGGTGAGATTGCCGTCCTTCTCCTTGAGGAGCTTCTTCTCCTTCGCGTACCGGTTGACCACCGTGGTCAGCGCCGCGCGGAAACCCTCTTCGTGCGTACCGCCCTCATGGGTGTTGATGGTGTTGGCGAAGGTGTGCACCGACTCGGAGTAGCCGGAATTCCACTGCATGGCGACCTCGAGCTCGTGCCCAGTGCCCTTGCCGTTGAATGCCACCACCGAGTTGTGGATCGGCTGCTTGGTCCGGTTGATATGCCGGACGAAATCCTCGAGACCGCCCGGGTAGTGGTAGGTCCGGGTCTTCACCTTCTGCGTGGCCGCGGGCTTCTCACCGCCCTCGTCGTGCTTGGGCGCCTCGGCGGTATCGCTGACCACCTCGTCGGTGATCTCGGTATCGCTGACGCGCTCGTCGGTCAGCACGATGGTCAGGCCCTTGTTCAGGAAGGCCATCTCCTGCAACCGCCGGGATACGGTCTCGAAGTTGTAGGTGGTGGTCTCGAAAACGGCCGGATCGGCCCAGAACCGGATGGTGGTGCCGGTGGCCTTGGTCGCATCACCCTGGATCAGCTGGCCCGGGACGGCGTCCTTGTAGGTCTGGCTCCAGTGGTACCCGTCGGTGTCCACTTCGGCCTCGAGCCGGCTGGACAGCGCGTTCACCACCGAGATACCGACGCCGTGCAGGCCGCCGGAGACAGCGTAGGAATCGGAGTCGAACTTGCCGCCGGCGTGCAGCTGGGTCATGACGACCTCGATGGTCGGGATGCCCTGGGCGTGCATCGCCACGGGGATACCGCGGCCGTCGTCGACGACCTGGACGCCACCGTCGGCGAGGAGTGTGACCTCCACCCGGGTGGCGTGACCGGCCATCGCCTCGTCGACCGAGTTGTCCACGACCTCCCAGATCAGGTGGTGCAGGCCGCGTTCACCGGTGGAACCGATGTACATACCCGGGCGCATCCGCACCGCCTCGAGACCTTCGAGGACCTTGATGGAGGAGGCACCGTAGTCCTGCTTGTCCGATGCGCTCGAACCCGATGCTTTGGAGTCTTTGGCAGCCACTGGTCGGTAGCTCTCCTTACTTGCTGGTCCCCGGGACGGCGGTGGGACAGCACGCGTGGGGCCCGGAACCGATCGAGGGCTTCGCACAGCGCGCCGAAGGTATCGCCGCTGAATTACTATTCCATCTTACTTGGCAGCCCAACTTACAGTGCATCTGCGACACCCCTGACGGCTTCCAGGATGGGAGAAATCGACCCGCCACGGGTCCCCTCGCGGCCCGGACGATTTCGGACCATCAGATTCGGCCTGAGAGTTCACTGAGGCACACCCCCGCGAACCCGCCCGGTTCCACGTGAAACCGGACCCTATCCGTAGGTGTCGCGCGGACCGCGACCGCGGACGTGGCGCTGCCCCTTACGCCAGCTCGGCGCGGTGGGACCGGCGATACGCAGGGACCGGACGACGCCGGGACCGACGGCCGCGGCGATCTTCGCCAGTAGCTGGGACTGGAGCAATCGCAGCTGGGTCGCCCACGCGGTGGATTCGGCGGCCACGCTCAGCACACCGTTTTCGAGTTTCACCGGAGTCGCGTGAGCGGCGATGTCCTCACCGACCACTCCGGCCCAATGGCCGAACACGGTGCCCTCGGCCACCTTGGCGGACCAGCCGCGGCTGCGGGCGATGGAGGTCGCGAGCTTGGACAGCGGCTGCGGGTCCCGATCGTCCGGGCGCGGACCGGACCAGCCGCTGCGCCGGCGCCCGGCCCGCTGTCCACGGCGCGGCGACGAACGGCCCTGTCCCACGGATTTGCCGCTCGCCCGCGCGGCCGCCCGGGCCTCCTCCAGCGCACGGCGGGCAAGGTCGACTCCGCGTAGCTCCGGCGGCTCGGATTCGCCGGGCGACGGCGTGCCGCCGGGTGTTCCGGGCTGATCGGTCATGGTCGCGCTCCACTCACCGGTTCGAGTTATCCCCAGGGTCGACCGGTTTTCCTCAGGTTGTGCACATCCGAGGACTGCACTTCGGCGCCGCGGCCCGCCATCACGGGTACACCCGGCGATAAAGGGGAAAATCCCAGATCAGACCAGGTTTTACGAGGTTCGGCACCGGGCTCCGGCGAGCGCACCGGGCCGCTGCCCGGATTCGGGCCGACGACCTGGGGGAACAAGTTATCCACAGGGTGTGGATAACTGTGCGCTACTTGCCGGGCGGGATAACGGCCCGACGTATCGGCTCACTCTACGAACGGCCCGGCCCGCATGCAAGACGGAAACCACCGCGTGTCCGAGGTGCCGGTTATTCGCCGGGGAAAGCGGCCGACGCGCCGTCCCCGGGACCCGGCGCGGCCTGCGCCGGAGCAGTGGACAACCGTGAGATGCGGTGTTCGGGATCACCGACGGTCATGACCCGCAGTGTGGCTCCGGCGAGTTCCTCTGGAACATCTTCGGGGACGGCCGCGGTGACCAGTACCTGTTCCGCCGCCGCGGCCACAGCCGCCAGCGCGGTCCGGCGGCGGCGGTCCAGTTCGGCGAAGACGTCGTCGAGCAGCAGTACCGGTTCGGTACCCGCGGCCCGCAACAGTTCGAAGGCGGCCAGTCGAAGGGCGAGTGCGAACGACCAGGACTCCCCATGGCTGGCGAACCCCTTGGCGGGCGTCTCGCCGAGCATCAGTTCCAGATCGTCGCGGTGCGGTCCCACCGTGCAGACTCCGCGTTCCAGTTCCCTGGGCCGGGCCGCGGCGAGTTCGCGGAGCAGCGTTTCCTCGAGCACGGCGGTATCACCCGGTTCGGGCTCCCGCACCGGATCGAGCAGTTCGTCCGGGAGCGCGGCGCTGCGGTATCCGATGGCGGCGGGACGTGATCCGGGCGCCAGCGAGGCGTAGGCGTGCGCCAGATGCGGATGCAGTTCGTGCACCAGGCGCAGCCGCTCGGCCAGCAGCACGGACGCGTGGGCGGCCAGGTGACCGTCCCATACGTCCAGCGTGCCGAGTTCGGCCCGGCCCGAACGGCCGGCCGTTTTCAGCAGGGCCGATCGCTGCCGCAGGACCCGGTCGTAGTCGGCGCGGACACCGGCCAGGCTCGGGCGGCGCGCGGTGCACAGCTCGTCGAGGAAGCGGCGCCGTTCGCTCGGATCACCGCGGACCAGGGCCAGGTCCTCCGGTGCGAACAGCACGGTGTGCAGGATGCCCAGGATCTCGCGCGGGCGGCGTACAGGTGAGCGGTTGATCTGCGCCCGGTTGGCCACACCGCGGTTCAGCTCCACATCGATCCGCAGTTCGCGGCCCAGATGCACCACGTTCGCGCCGATCCGGGCGCGTTCGGCGCCGGTTCGGACCAGCGGCGCATCACTGGAAACGCGGTGTGAACCGAGTGTGGAGAGGTAGCCGAGCGCCTCGAGCAGGTTGGTCTTACCGTTGCCGTTGGCACCGAGGAAAACTGTAGGGCCTGTGGATAACTCGATCTCCGCATGCTCCCAGGAACGGAAGTCACGCAAGGTCAGAGCACGGATATGCACCTGTTCACACCGCCCGCAACATCACCACCGAGTTATCCACAGCTGTGGATAACTTTGGATTGCGCAGGTCGGCGCGCGAGTTTGCGGCGATATCGCTCCCCCGCGCCCGACCGCGTGCCATGGGATCATCCGGACCGGAGCCGAAGGGTCCCGGCCTCCGGATCGGTACTGCCGCCGGGCCCACGGGCTCAGCCCGGAAGCCGGACCGGCATCAACAGGTAGATGTAATCGCTTTCCAGGGCGGGGTAGGACCCGGTCTCGAGCGGTTCCGGGGCTTCCTCGGCGGCGGGCAGCAGCACCGCCGGACGGCTGGGGGTCGTGAAACCGAACGTCACCCGGTCCGAGCGCAGCGCGGAGAGCCCGTCGATGAGGTATCCGGGGTTGAAGGCGATGGTGAGCGGTTCACCCCGGAAATCGGCGGTGAGCCACTCCTCGGCCCGGCCGGCGTCGTCCCCGCCGGCCGAGAGCAGAAGTCCCTCCGCGGAGAACTCCAGCCGCACCTGGGCGCCCCGCTCGGCCACCAGGGCGACACGTTTGATGGCCTCGGTGAGCGAGGCGACCTCGAGCGTGGCGATGGAGGTGTGTTCCTTCGGCAGCAGCTGCCGGAATTTCGGGAATTCGGCATCGAGCAGCCGGGTCGTGGTGCGGCGGCCGCCGTTCACGATCCCCAGCAGCCCGTCGGCGCCCGCGCCCGACCCCAGGGACAGCTGCACGGGCCGGTCCGAGGCGCCGAGGGTCTTGGCGGATTCGGAGAGGGTACGGGCCGGGATGAGGACAGCTGTCTCGATATCGGTGCGCGCCGGCTGCCACTGGATATGGCGGACCGCGAGCCGGAACCGGTCGGTGGCGGCCAGCACGACCTGCGGACCCTCGATCTCGACCCGGATACCGGTCAGCATGGGCAGCGTATCGTCGCGACCTGCGGCAACGGCGACCTGGCCGACCGCCTCGGCGAACACATCGACCTGTAGTTCCCCGCTGGACTGCGGTACCTCGGGCAGTTGGGGATAGTCCTCGACCGGCATGGTCGGCAGCGAGAACTTGGCACTTCCGCACTGGATGAGCACCCGGCTGCCGTCGAGCGAGACGTCCACCGGCTTGTTCGACAGCGCTTTGGTGATATCGGCGAGCAGCTTCCCGGAAACCAGCACCTTGCCCGGACCGGCGACCTCCGCGGCGACCCGCATCTGCGCAGAGACCTCGTAGTCGAACCCGGAAACCGTCAGACCGTCCTCGTCCGCGACCAGCAGGACTCCGCCGAGCACCGGGACCGGCGGGCGGGACGGCAGACTGCGCGCCACCCAGGCGACCGATTCCGCGAAGTCCTCACGCGCGACCCGAAACTTCATGCCTGCAAGGTCCATCGCCCGAGGTGTCCTCTCCCGTTCAGTGTGGATCGGTGGCCGTACTGCCCCCGTGTATCCGGCTGCGCCTACTCCTGCTCCGCCGATGCGGCGACCGCGCGATCGGTGAACCGGCTCGATCGCCCGAGAAGTCTGGCACATGCGACCGACATCAGACCGTACCCGGTTTCCGGTCGCCGGGTCGGCCGCCCCTCCGTGAGGAGGATACGTCCTCCGGGGCCGGACCGACCAGCGCTACCCACTCGGAGCCGCAGGGCTCATCCGAGGAACGACCGCTGTGGGGATGACTGTGGACAACGCGCCGGAGGCGGTCCGCGCGAGGTATCCCCAGTCGTCCCGGACCGACGGTGTGGACAAGTCGGCAGGTGCTCACCGTCGCGGTCCGACGGGTGAGGGTGGGCGATCGCGTGCCGGTGCAGATCACTCCGGTGGCATGGACCGAGACTCCGGGACGAACGCGCGTCGCGCATCCGGACTGCTTCCCCTCTTCTCCTTGTTCGTCCTCCGGGAGCGGGTCGAGTCGTGCGGTCCGTTTCCCGGCTTGTCCACACCTCCTGTTTTGAAGAGAAATTCTCTAGGGGAAGAACAGGAGTAGTAATAGGCCCTGTGGAAACTGTGGATTTCCCCTGTTTCCCCTGTTCACAGCGCGTGTCTGCCTGTGGACCGTCCTGGGATAACTCGAGGATGGATCGGGCCCGGCTGTGGACAGGGTCGGTTGTCCACACTGCCTCCACAGTTCATCCCCAGTTCCCTCCCCAGTTTTCGGGCTGTTGTGCACACTGTGTACGAATCCGGGGATAACCTGTGGATTCCTCGAGGATTCCCCAGGGATTCCACAGGTTGTCCCCATGCCTCTGACCGCATCGCCCCTGATCAGCGCATGTGGATGAAATGGCCTGTGGAAACTGTGGATAACGTTGCTGTGGACAAGATCTCGACAGCATGGGGCGGAGACTGTGGAGGAACCAGTGGACAACCTGTGGAATCCACAGGGATAACTGGTGTAAATGACCTGCTCAGAGCATCCACAGGCTGTTAGCGAAATACTTGTGAATGGATTCGGGGAGACCTGTTCCGGTCGCCGTCCGGCCCGGCGGGTGGCCGGCCTGTTTCGCCAACGCGATTGCGGCCCTAGCGCATTGCGACGCGGTTCGGCGGGTGCTCGGTCGCACCGGATGGCGCCGGTCGGTCCCGCGGTCGCCTGCACCCGGCAGGACTCACCGCGCACCGTCCAGAGCCGGCAGGGACCGATTTCAGGGCCGGTCCGGATCCGACCGGTAGGGGACGCCGCTGCCTGATTCGGCCCCGGCCGTTCCGATGCGGAGTACTACGTCGCGGAGCGGCACCGCGACGGACGCGAGCGGTGTGAGGGCGACGCCCGGCGACCGGTTGTGCGGGGGCAGCGTGCGCCGGAACGACAGGAAACAGCGGTGTGGCCCGGCGTGCGATGACGCCGGGCCACACCGTGAGGATCCGGATCGGTTACCGGGACCGCTGTTTGATACGCGCGGTCAGTTCCTGGACCTGGTCGTAGACGCGACGCCGCTCCGACATCTCCTTGCGGACCTTCTTCTCCGCGTACATGACCGTCGTGTGATCGCGGCCGAAGGCCTGGCCGATCTTGGGCAGCGAAAGGTCGGTGAGCTCCCGGCACAGATACATGGCGATCTGGCGGGCCTGGGCGAGCGGCCGCGCCTTACCCGGCCCGGTCAGCTCCTCCATCGAGGTGTTGAAGTACTCCGCGGTGACGCCCATGATCGTCGAGGCGGTGATCTCGACATCCTGTGATTCGGGCATCAGATCGCGCAGCACGACCTCGGCCACCGACTGATCCAACGGCTGACCGTTGAGCGAGGCGAACGCGGTGACGCGGATCAGTGCGCCCTCGAGCTCACGGATATTACGTTCCACCCGGCTCGCGATGAGTTCGAGAACATCGTGTGGCACATCCAGGCGATCCATTCGCGCCTTCTTGCGCAGGATCGCGATCCGGGTCTCCAGCTCCGGTGGCTGTACATCGGTGATCAGACCCCACTCGAACCGGGTACGCAGCCGCTCCTCCAGGGTCGCCAGCTGCTTGGGCGGGCGATCGGAGGACACCACGATCTGCTTGTTCGCGTTGTGCAGGGTGTTGAAGGTGTGGAAGAACTCCTCCTGGATACCTTCTTTGCCCTCGATGAACTGGATGTCGTCGACCAGCAGGATGTCGGTCTCCCGGTAGCGGCGTTTGAACGCCACCTTCCGGTCGTCGCGCAAACTGTTGATGAAGTCGTTGGTGAATTCCTCGGTCGAGACGTACTTGACCCGCATCCCAGGGAACAGCCGCTGGGCGTAGTGCCCGGCGGCATGGAGCAGATGGGTTTTGCCGAGTCCGGACGCACCCCATACGAACAGTGGGTTGTAGGCCCGCGCCGGCGCCTCGGCGATCGCGACGGCGGCCGCGTGCGCGAAGCGGTTGGAAGCGCCGATGACGAAGGTTTCGAAGGTGTACTTCGCGTTCAGGCTCGCCGACGATTTGGCGGGGTCGGCGGTTTCGGTCGGTTTGGCGAAGAACGTGGGCCAGGAATCCCGGACGTTCACCACCTTCTCGTCCTCGTGGTCGTCGTCGACCGGTTCGATCCCGGAATCCCGCACGCTCTCCCGGAGGCTGTCGCGGTCGCTGTCCCGGCGCGGATCGTGCCCCGCGGGGTCGGAGGCCGGGAGGTCGGCTGCGAACAGGGTGTCCTGCGCCGGGCGGCTCGTGCGGCGCGGTGGCAGGATCGCGGCCGGCTCGGGCCCCGAATCACGAACAGGCGCGATGGGCCGCTCGCGGCCACCCGCCGGTTCCGCGATATCGGACCGGCCCGCGGGATAGGCCTCACGGTATTCGGCGGGTGGATACTCGCGGTCCCGCTCGTATCCGGGTTCGCGGGTGTATTCGGCGGCGGGCGCGTATTCCCGGGGATACGGTCGCGGCGCCGCGTATGGTGCCGGACCGTCGCCGCCCCGGACCGGCGGTGCGTCCGCGAACTGCACACCCTGCGGAAGTTCGGGCAGCGCCGGCCGCCGGGAATGCTCGGGGCCTGCCGGTTCGGGTGGACGCGGATGGGTGGGGTTGCGCGGCAGATCGCCGGTCAGCGGAAGTTCCGCCTCGTGGGAGAACTCCTCGCGTGGATAGCGGGCGTCGCCCGGCGGGTTACGCGGGAAACCCGGATCTTGTTGATAGCCGCGGGCGGGATACTCGCCGCCGTCGGAATCGCGGGGTGCGTCGGCCGGCCAGGAAGATCGCGGAGGTCCGGTCGGAACCGGGGACGGTACCGGGCCGGGGCGAGCGGGGCCGGCCTGATCCGGCCGGGGGGCGGTATCGGGACGGCTGGTCATGCGCGCGTGCCGAGGTGGCCCGCTGTCGGCCGCGGCGGGCACCGGCGCCGCGATGCGGACACCGAGACCCTCCACCTGGGGACCGAGTCGCCGGCCCAGCGAGCGGAGAATGGGTTCGCGCAGATCGCGTTCGATCGCTTCCTGGGCGAGCGAGGACGGCACGGAGAGCAGCGCGAATCCCTGGACCACCATCAGCGGTTTGACGAGTTTGAGCCAGGCCTGCTGGGCTCGGGTCACCGCGGCGATGGCACCATCGGACGAACCGGTGGTCAGCTCCGCGACCACCGTCGGCCACACGGTGGCCAGTACGTTCTGCTCGTCGTCCATCCAGTGTCCTCCCCGGGAGTCGGTTGCTCGGCGCAGACGTCCGGGGCTCGCGGTGCGTCTACTGTACTGGTTCGTTTCAGCGACACCGCATACGTACGCCCGAGGGAAGCCGCCGCATCCGCCGGATACGGCGCCCGGGGGCGCTGCGACGGGTACGGCGCCCGCGGGGCGCTGCCGGGAATCCCCGATTTCCCGGCCTGCGGCATGGCGCCGTCGGCCCTACGAATATGCCATTCACAGGGTATTTCCACATAATTATCCACAGATGTGCACAATCCAGGCGGACCGCCGTTCTGGTCGCGCGGTGCGCAGGGCCCGGTGGCGGTCGTAGAACCTGCGCTCTCCGGGCCCGGAGGCGCAGCCGGTGATGATCGCCACCGCTCATGAATCACCGGCGCGGCCCGGCTCCCGGGCGGATCGCCGCGACGGGGGGCGAGTTTGACCCGGTAGAACTGGATAAGTACCCTCGTACAGTCACCCCTCGGCGTGGTGACCGTTCTGTGCTGACCGTTCGCCAGGACCGCGGCGCCGAGCCGGGCGACAACATCACCAGAATCATTGAAAGCTTCGGGCGCCGCCGGGTGCCCACCAATTCGAGGAGTGTTCACCGTGGCCAAGGGCAAGCGGACGTTCCAGCCGAACAACCGTCGTCGGGCGCGGGTCCACGGTTTCCGTCTCCGGATGCGGACCCGTGCGGGCCGCGCCATCGTCTCCGCGCGGCGCCGCAAGGGCCGCGGCACCCTCACCGCCTGATCGCCCGTCGTATTCGGTGCCCGATGCCCGGTTCGCCGAACCCCGTGGCCCACGCCGCCGGCTGTTCGTTCCGGCCGGCGGCTCTCCCCGTCCCGGGATCTCCGGGTGCTTCCTGAGCCGCACCGGCTGCGTCGACGTGCCGATTTCTCCCGGACGGTACGCCGCGGCCGGCGCGCAGGAAAGCAGGATCTGGTCGTCCATGTGGCGGCCGATACGCCCGACCCCGAGACGGGGGCCGGAGCGGTCCGGTTCGGTGGCCCGCGTTTCGGGTTGATTGTCAGCAAGGCGGTGGGTCCCGCGGTAGTACGTCACCGTGTGGCCCGCCGCCTGCGCCATATCTGCGCCGAGCTGACCGCGGAGGTCCCTGCCGAAGTGGATATCGTGATTCGCGCACTGCCGGGCTCCGCTGCCGCCGACAGCGACGAGCTCCGCCGTCAGCTGCGCAGCGGCCTCCGGAAACTCGGCGTCCATTCCGCGGGCTCGCCCGCCGACGCGGGTGCCTCGCGATGAGCCCGCGTGGCCGTCGCCTCGCGTCCGCCCGCTGGCCCGCGAATATTCTGATCTTTCTGATCGAGCTGTACCGGACCTATGTCTCCCCCACCCGGATGCCGGTCTGCCGGTTCACTCCCACCTGTAGTGAGTACGCGGTCACCGCGCTGCGTACCCGGGGGCTGGTGATCGGCCTCGGATTGACGGCCGCCCGGCTGGCCAAATGCGCACCCTGGCACCCTGGTGGATGGGATCCCGTACCGGAGCGGCGGCGCAACGTCGGCCACGACGATCCGCGGACCGAAGCTTGTAAGGGATCACCGCATGCGGTGATCGGTGACACTACCGACGGGAGTGCATAGAGCCGTGCTCGATTTCATCTACTATCCGGTGTCCTGGATCCTGTGGTTCTGGCACCGGGTCTTCGGCTTCGCCTTCGGAGCGGACAACGGTCTGTCCTGGGCGCTGTCCGTGGTGTTCCTCGTCTTCACGCTGCGCCTGGTGCTTTATCGGCCCTTCGTGAGACAGGTCCGGACCACCAAGCAGATGCAGGAGCTGCAGCCTCAGATCAAGGAGCTGCAGAAGAAATACAAGAACGACCGCCAGAAGATGGCGACCGAGATGCAGAAGCTGCAGAAGGACCACGGCTTCAATCCGCTCATGGGCTGCCTGCCGATCCTGGCGCAGGTGCCGGTCTTCCTCGGTCTGTTCCACGTGCTGCGGTCGTTCAACCGGACCGGCCACGGATTCGGGCAGCTCGGTATGGATCCCTATACCAACGCTCATACCCCGAACTACGTCTTCAATGCCGACGATGTGCAGTCGTTCCTGAGCGCTCGTATCTTCGGCGCGCCGATCTCGGCCTTCATCACCGCCCCGGTGGACGAACTGCAGGCCTTCGCGGACTACGGCGGCGTGCCCAGCAAGATCAGCATCGCTGCCGTCGCCATCCCGTTGATGGTCATCGCCGCGATCGCAACCCACTTCAATGCCCGCGCCTCCGTCGCCCGGCAGACCCCCGAGGCCGCGGCCAACCCGCAGGCCGCGCTGATGAACAAACTGGCGCTGTGGGTGTTCCCGTTCGGCGTGCTGATCGGTGGTCCGTTCCTGCCGATCGCCATCCTGCTCTACTGGGTCTCCAACAACATCTGGACCTACGGTCAGCAGCATCTCGTCTTCGGCCGGATGGCGAAGGAAGAAGATGGCCGATGCCGCACGCGAATGGCAGGCGTTCCTGTCGACTTGGACAGCATGGAACCACGCGCGCACGGTCACCAGTATCGTCGGTGCCC
>NZ_JBSFRU010000075.1:0-21093 GCF_053589395.1 Nocardia sp. NPDC003345 | reverse complement strand
GCTTCGAGGGCTGACAGCAGGCGCGGGCCGAACCGTTTGGGGGGCTCGCCGGACTCGGCACCCGGGGTGGATTACGCAGGGGGCGGTGGCGTGTGGTGGGGGTGGCATGTGGTCGCGGAGGTGGGCCCGGGTCGGGATCTGTGGGGAGTGGGCGGAGGCGGGGATGTTGTTGTGGATGGCGAGAGGGGAGGCGCGGGTGCGTTTAGGCTGGTCGGTGTGACCGACCAGGATCGGCGACGGGAAGGGCTCGTGGACGCCTTGCGCGCCCGGATCGGCGCGGAGGCGGTGGACGGTTCCCGTCGGCGCCGGGTGGAGTACTCCGCGGACGCGTCGAACTACCGGGTGCTGCCCGAGGTCGTGGTCTTTCCGCGGGAGGAAGCCGAGGTGGCGGCGGTACTGGAGGTCGCGCGGGCCGAGGGTGTGCCCCTGACGCCGCGCGGCGCCGGTACCTCGGTGGCGGGCAATGCCGTCGGGCCCGGCATCGTGGTCGATTTCAGCAGGCATATGCACTTGATCGCCGATCTGGATCCGGAACGCCGGACCGCCCGGGTGCAACCGGGTGTGGTGCTGTCGGACCTGCAGCGGCGGGCCCGGGCGCACGGTCTGCGGTTCGGGCCCGACCCGTCCACCCAGAACCGCTGCACCCTCGGCGGAATGATCGGGAACAACGCCTGCGGACCGCATGCCGTGGCCTGGGGACGAACCTCGGACCAGGTCCGGGAGCTGCGGATTCTCGACGGCACCGGGACCCCGCGCCGCCTCGCCGGAGATCCCGCCGCCGTACCGGGGCTGGCGGAGCTCACCGCGGGCGCACTGGCGGTCCTGCGCACCGATCTGGGCCGGTTCGAACGGCAGGCCTCCGGCTACGGTCTCGAATATCTGCTACCGGAGCGGGGGAGTTCGGTGGCGGCCTCGTTCGTGGGGGCGGAGGGCACCTGCGGTGTACTCCTCGAGGCCGAGGTGGATCTGGTCGATATTCCCGCCGCCACCGTGCTGGTGGTGCTCGGCTATCCCGATCTGGCGACCGCGGCCGACGATATCGCCGCGGTGATGTCGGTCGCGCCGAGCGCGGTGGAGGGTATCGACGCGGGCCTGATCGAGATGGTGCGCGCGCACGGCAGGGCGGTCCCCGACCTGCCGCGCGGGGACGGCTGGCTGTTCGTGGAACTGGCCGGTCCCGATCAGGCCGCGGCGAGCGCGGACGCGGCGCGACTGTGCCGCGCGACCGGCGCTCTCGATACGCGCACCATCACCGATCCGGTGGCCGCGGCGGCGCTGTGGCGGATCCGCGCGGACGGGGCCGGACTGGCCGGGCGCACCCGCGACGGGCAGCCGGCCTGGCCGGGATGGGAGGACGCCGCCGTACCGCCCGCCCGGCTGGGTGCCTACCTGCGCGATTTCGAGGAACTGACCAGCGAATACAAACTCGAGGGCTTCCTCTACGGGCATATCGGTGACGGCTGTATGCACGTACGGCTCGATCTGCCCATCGCGGCCGCGCCGGACCGATTCCGCGCCTTCCTCACCGACGCCGCCCATCTCGTGGTCGGGCACGGCGGTTCGCTGAGCGGGGAACACGGGGACGGCCGGGCCCGGTCGGAGCTGCTGGAGATCATGTACTCGCCGGAGGTCCTGGCGGTTTTCGCCGGGTACAAGGCGCTGTTCGATCCCGGCGATCTGCTCAACCCCGGAGTCCTGGTGCGCCCGCGTCCGCTGGACGCGGATCTGCGGCTGCGCGGGCCGGGCCCGATGGCTCCGGCCGGTGGTTTCGCCCTGACCGCGGATTCGGGTGACCTCTCGACCGCCGTACATCGCTGCGTGGGGGTCGGGAAATGCCGCGCGGATACCAGCGCCACCGGCGGTTTCATGTGCCCGTCGTATCTGGCGACCGCCGACGAGAAGGACTCCACCCGCGGCCGGGCCCGGGTGTTGCAGGAGGTGGTCCGGGGAGAACTCGAATGGTCGGCGCCCGAAGTGGCCGAATCCCTCGATCTGTGCCTCTCGTGCCGGGCGTGCGGTACCGACTGCCCGGCCGGTGTCGATATGGCGACCTACAAGTCCGAAACCCTGTACCGCCGGTATCGCGGCCGCCTCCGGCCGCGCGACCACTACACGCTCGGCCGGCTACCCCGCTGGCTGGCCGGTGCGACCCGGGTGCCCCGGCTGGTGAACACGCTGGCCGCCGCCGGACCGCTGCGCCGGCTGGGGATGCGCGTCGCGGGGCTGGACCCGCGGCACGCGATACCGCTGCCGGCGCGACGTCCGTTCCGCCGGATATGGCGCGAACAGCACGGGAACCAGCCGGTCACCGGGTCCGGTGCCGGGATAGTGATGCTGTGGGTGGATACCTTCACCAACGCCTTCGACCCGGAGATCGCCGGGGCGGCCGTCCGACTGCTGAACTCGCTCGGTTACCGCGTGACACTGCCCGGCAGACAGGTCTGCTGCGGGCTCACCTGGATCAGTACCGGCCAGCTCGACGGGGCCCGCGCCCGGCTGCGCGCGACACTGGACGAACTCGATATGCATGTGCGGGCCGGTGGGCGGATCGTCGGCCTGGAGCCGTCGTGCACCGCGACCCTGCGCGCGGATCTGCCGGAGTTGCTCCCCGACGACCCGCGGTCGCGTCCGGTGGCCGCGGCCGTCCGTACGCTCGCCGAGTTCCTGCTGGAACTGCCGGATTGGTGTCCGCCCGATGCCGCGGGCCGGACCGTGGTGGTGCAGCCACATTGTCACCATCACTCTGTGCTGGGTTTCGAAGCCGATCGCCGGATATTCGCCCGGATGGGAATGGATATCACCGAAATCGCCGGATGCTGTGGTCTGGCGGGTAATTTCGGAATGCAGCGGGGGCATTACGAAATCTCCGCGGCCGTCGCCGGCAACGGTTTGCTGCCCGCGCTGCGCGACGCTCCCGCCGAGGCGACTCTGCTGGCCGACGGTTTCTCCTGCCGCACCCAGGCGGGCATGCTGGCAGGCCGGCAGGGCCGCCATCTCGCGCAGATCCTGCTGGATGAGTGGTGATCACCTACCGCCGGTCAGCTACTGCCGAAGGGCAGACTGCCCGGAGGGATCTCGTAGCCGGAGCTTCCGGCGAAAACCGAACCCCAGAGATCGAGCAGCCAATTGAGTGCTTCGACGATCATGAAATCCTCCGGATTATGGTGATCATTGATATCGCCCGCACCGGCGGAAGCCGGGTGTTTGCTCAATGCGGTCATTATCGTCCCGCGAATCGGGCCCGTTACGCCGGAGGCGCACAATAGCGTGGTGCCCATCCGTTCAGCGGGATCCCCGGCGGGCTCCACCGGGATGTCCCGGACCCTCGCCTCGTATGCCCCGATAGATCTCGCGCACACCCTCGCGCCGCTGCGCCGCGGTGCCGGTGACCCGTGTCACCGGATAGGCCCCGACGGGGCGCATTGGCGAGCCTCACGGATGCCCACCGGCCCGGTCACCTACCGGCTGGTCCAAGCCGAGGAGGGCGCTGTCACGGCTACCGCCTGGGGTGCCGGTGCCCCGGAGTTCCTCGACGGACTCGATCGCATGCTGTGTGTGGATGAACGGGTGGACGATTTCGTCCCCATCCATCCCACGGTCGCCGCCGCCCACCAGCGGTTTCCGGGATTGCGGATGTTGCGCACCGGGCTGGTGCTCGAATCCCTGGTACCGGCCGTCCTCGAGCAGAAGGTCACCATGGTCTCGGCGTACGCGGCATGGCGTGCGCTGGTGCAGCGTTTCGGGGCCACGCCGCCCGGCCCGGCCCCGGACGGCCTACGACTACCTCCCGACGCCGAGACCTGGCGCCGGATCCCCTCCTGGGATTACCACCGCGCGAACGTGGGGCCACAGCGCTGGCAGACGATAGTCCGCGTGGCCGAGCGCGCCGATGCACTGGAACGTACCGCCGGACTACCCCCGGCCGAAGCGGCCCGCCGGCTACAGACCATCAGGGGTGTCGGCGAATGGACGGCCGCGGAAACGGCGCAACGCGCCTTCGGTGATGCCGACGCGCTGTCGGTGGGTGACTTCCACCTGGCGTCGGTCGTGGGGTGGACCCTGCTCGGCCGGGATATCGACGACGCGGAGATGGTCGAGTACCTGGAACCCGTGCGTCCGCATCGATACCGGACGATTCGCCTGCTCTACCTCAGCGGGCAGGCGCGTAAACCCCGCTTCGGCCCGCGTGCGCCGGTCACCGACCATCGCTGGCACTGAGCCGCCGTAGCGGTCCCGGCCGGGCCGGGCGCACGCGGATTCTCGTTATTGGAGGGCGCGGTTGTCCAGAACGCAGCGCCCCGATTCCACCAGGGTCGCCCGCGCGCGCCGGCGGACCCGGCACATATCGACAGTGCAGTCCAGGTGCAGCTGCATGGCCGAATGGGCCTGTTCGGGGCTCATCACGCCGGGATCGTCACCGCAATCGAGCACGGTGGGGATCGGGGCGCTCAGATTCAACCGCATCACACGACCTCCTTGTGAACCCGCGGCCGACTCCTGTTGTCCGCGGTGGGTTTCCGGGTGTGCACATACGACCAACAGCTCACCATAGGCCGAGAACGGTATGGATCGGGTGAGATTCGCCGTTTTTCGGTCGCCGAATTTGCGGATTCGCGGGTCGGCGGGGTTATCCGCGGTCCGGTCGGCGTTGCGCGTAGCATCGCGCTCGATGCCGGCGGGGTGGCGGCGCCGATCAGACGCGGCGTCCCGGTGCCGGAATCCCGACAGAACAGGCGGCGACCCGTGGACACGGGCGAAGGAGAACCTGGATGAGCACCGACAACGGGACGAATGTGGACCTTTCCGGCGCCCGCTGGCTGAGCACCGGCCCGGATGGCCCGGGCTCGCACAACGTGGAGATCGCGATGCTCGCCGACGGGCACGTGGGGATGCGCGACGGCCAAGACCCCGATGGGCCGGTACTGGTTTTCACCCCGGGTGAATGGGCGGCGTTCACCGCCGGTGTGCGTGACGGCGAATTCGATCGCCCGTAGTTTTTCCCGTGCCGGAAGTTATTCGATCTTCACTGGTCACCGGCGGTTTGCCTACGACGTATAACGGGTAGACAACGATACGTGGACCGAGGAATCAAGAACTCGCGGCCTCGTCTCCGGGGCTTGCGGCCCGGAGACGGTGTGGCGTGGTTGATCGTCGGACTGCTCTTCGCGGCGTCGGCGGCCGGTGTATTCGTACTCACCGGCTCCGTGCTGTCGGCGCTGTTCGTCGGCGTTCTGGTCGGGCTGGTCACGACGGGCGTCGTGACGATGCTCTGACCACGCCGCGCGAGTTGGACCGGCGCCGTAATCCGTCCTTTCCGGATGTTTCCGCTGCGCAGCCGTTCAGGCCGGCCGCGCAGCGGACCCCTCGAATACCGGTCAGCGCCGGAACAGCTTGTTCCCCAGCCAGACGATCGGGTCGTATTTACGGTCGGCGACCCGTTCCTTCATCGGGATCAGCGCATTGTCGGTGATCTTGATGTGCTCGGGGCACACCTCGGTACAGCATTTGGTGATATTGCAGTAGCCGAGTCCGTGCTCCTCCTGGGCGGCGTCGCGGCGGTCGGCGACATCGAGGGGATGCATCTCGAGTTCCGCGATACGCATCAGATAGCGCGGGCCCGCGAACGCCTCCTTGTTCTCGTCGTGGTCACGGACCACATGGCAGGTGTTCTGGCAGAGAAAGCATTCGATGCACTTGCGGAACTCCTGCGACCGCTCCACATCCACCTGCTGCATGCGGTACTCGCCGGGCGCCAGATCGGGCGGCGGCGTGAACGACGGTATTTCGCGCGCCTTCTGGTAGTTGTACGACACATCGGTCACCAGATCGCGAATCACCGGGAAGGTCCGCAGCGGCGTCACGGTGATGATGTCCTCGGGGGTGAAGGTGGACATCCGGGTCATGCACAGCAGCCGGGGCCGGCCGTTCACCTCGGCCGAACAGGAACCGCATTTACCGGCCTTGCAATTCCAGCGCACCGCCAGATCGGGCGTCTGTGTGGCCTGCAACCGGTGGATGATGTCGAGCACCACCTCACCCTCGTGCACCGGCACCGTGTAGTCCCGCAGTTCTCCGTCGTCGGTATCACCGCGCCATACGCGGAATTTGGCGTCGTAACTCATGCGCTCACGCCTCCTTGGTATCCGAATCGCTGCCGTTGCGGCTCGCGGCCGCGGCGGCGCCCCCGGCCGCCGGATGCCCGGCGAGTTCGGTGGATGTGTAGTACTTCTCCAGCTCACCGAAATCGAAGAGGGCGAGCAGTTCGGGACGCATGGGCAACTGGTCCCGCACGGTGACCGAGATATCCGGTACACCGGATTCGTCCTCCGCGCCGGCCACCGCGCAGACCAGCAGTTTGTTACGCCACTGTGGGTCCATACCGGGGTGATCGTCGCGGGTGTGCCCGCCCCGGCTCTCGGTCCGCTGCAGCGCGGCCTGCGCGACGCACTGGCTGACGACCAGCATGTTGCGCATATCGAGCGCCAGATGCCACCCCGGGTTGAACTGGCGGTGTCCCTCGATGGTGACGTGCGCGAACCGATCGCGCAGGGCCTCGAGGCGGCTGATCGCCTCGCGGACCTCGTGCTCCTTGCGGATGATGCCGACCAGATCGTTCATGGTCTGCTGCAGATCGGTGTGCAGGGTGTAGGGGTTCTCGCCCGATCCGCCCTCCGGCGGGTCGAAGGGCGCCAGGGCGATCTGCGCGGCCGCCGCGATATCGGTATCGGTGATCTCGGGGCGCCGGTCGAGGCCTGTGACGTACTCCGCGGCGCCCAGTCCCGCGCGGCGTCCGAACACCAGCAGATCGGACAGCGAATTGCCGCCGAGACGGTTGGATCCGTGCATACCGCCCGAACATTCACCCGCGGCGAACAGGCCGGGGACGGCAGCGGCGCCGGTATCGGGATCGACCTCGATACCACCCATCACGTAGTGACAGGTGGGGCCGACCTCCATCGGTTCCTTGGTGATATCCACATCGGCCAGTTCCTTGAACTGGTGATGCATGGAGGGCAGCCGGCGGATGATCTCCTCCGGCGACAGCCGCGAGGCGATATCGAGGTAGACGCCGCCGTGCTCGGTGCCGCGTCCGGCCTTGACCTCTTCGTTGATGGCCCGGGCGACCTCGTCGCGGGGTAGCAGGTCGGGGGTACGGCGGGCCGAATCGTTATCGCGCAGCCACTGATCGGCCTCTTCCTCGGTCTCGGCGTACTGACCTTTGAAGACACCCGGGATGTAGTCGAACATGAAGCGTTTGCCCTCGGTGTTCTTCAGCACCCCGCCGTCACCACGGACACCCTCGGTGACGAGGATGCCCTTCACACTGGGCGGCCAGACCATCCCGGTCGGATGGAACTGCAGGAACTCCATATTGATCAGCCGGGCCCCGGCGCGTAGCGCCAGTGCGTGACCGTCGCCGGTGTACTCCCACGAGTTCGAGGTGACCTTGTAGGACTTGCCGATACCGCCGGTGGCCAGGACCACCGCCGGCGTCTCGAACAGGATGAAGCGGCCGGATTCGCGCCAGTAGCCGAAGGCCCCGCTGATCCGGTCGCCGTCCTTGAGCAGATCGGTGATCGTGCATTCCGCGAAAACCTTGATCCGGGCCTCGTAATCGCCGGTCTCGGCGTAGTCCTCCTGCTGCAGCGAGACGATCTTCTGCTGCATGGTGCGGATCAGTTCGAGACCGGTCCGGTCGCCGACATGCGCGAGCCGCGGATAGGTGTGACCACCGAAGTTGCGCTGGCTGATCCGTCCGTCGGCGGTCCGGTCGAACAGGGCCCCGTAGGTTTCCAGTTCCCACACCCGGTCCGGGGCCTCACGCGCGTGCAGTTCGGCCATCCGCCAGTTGTTCAGGAATTTCCCGCCGCGCATGGTGTCGCGGAAATGGGTTTCCCAGGTGTCCTTCTCGTTGGCATTGCCCATCGCCGCCGCGCAGCCGCCCTCGGCCATCACGGTATGGGCCTTGCCGAACAACGATTTACAGACGACCGCGACGGACAGGCCGTGTTCGCGGGCTTCGATCACCGCGCGCAGTCCGGCGCCACCGGCACCGATCACCACGACGTCGTAGGTGTGCCGCTCCACTTCGGGCATAGCCGTGCAAACTCCTCAGTCGATGATGCGAAGGTCGGAAATGGTGCCGCTCGCGACCAACATCACGTAGAAGTCGGTGAGCACGAGAGTGCCGAGCGTGGTCCAGGCCAAGGCCATATGCCTGGTGTTGAGCTTGGAGACCTGGGTCCAGAACCAGTAGCGCACGGGGTGGGCGGAGAAATGCTTGAGCCGTCCGCCCGCGATATGCCGGCAGGAATGGCAGGACAGCGTGTAGGCCCAGAGCAGGATCACGTTCCCGGTCAGGATCAGGCTGCCCAGGCCCATACCGAAGCCACCCGTCTTACCGTGGTAGGCGCCGATGGCGTCGTAGGTGTTGATCACCGAGATGATCACCGCGATATAGAAGAAATAGCGGTGCGCGTTCTGGATGATCAACGGCAGCCGGGTCTCGCCGGTGTACTTGGCGTGCGGTTCGGCCACCGCGCAGGCCGGCGGGGAGAACCACACCGAGCGGTAATACGCCTTGCGGTAGTAGTAGCAGGTCAGCCGGAACCCGAGCAGGAACGGCAGCACCACGAAACCCAGCGGGATGAACATCGGCAGATCACCGAACGGCGTGCCGAAATGGCTGGCCCCCTCTACGCACGACGTGCTCAGGCACGGCGAGTAGAAGGGCGTCAGATAGTGGTAGTCCGGCACCCAGTACGCGGTCCGTACAAACGATCTGACGGTCGCGTAGATGACGAAGGCGGCCAGCCCGACAACGGTGACGAGGGGAGGTAGCCACCATCTGTCCGTGCGTAGCGTGCGGGCGTTGATCCGGGCCCGGGCCTTGCTGAAAACACCTGATCCCGCTTCAGGAGCGGATGTGGTCGTTGCGGCACTCACTGGTCGATGCCTCGCTGATCGGCGGTTCGGAGACCATTGACGATCCCCGATCGAATGTGATGCTGAGCACCATACGCCGGGTCTGCTATGGACCGAGCAGGGTCTGCGCAATCTTGTCGCCTCAACAGGGCAGTGATTTGCGCCACATTTACTGACGATCTTGATGGGTGAATACACCGCAAACAACAGCGGCCGACCGCCTGTCCGGCGACCGGCCGCTCTCGCCGCACCGGGGCGGAGCCCGGGGCGAGGGGGTCAGTTATCCAGCGGTGAACCCGGGGGTGCTACATGGTGCGGGGCCGCGAGTGGAAGCCGAGGCCCTCGTCCTGAGCGCCCATCCAGGCCGACTCGTCGGATTTGCTGTCCGGTACGTAGATGGGCTCCTGACCCCGGCCGACCAGCTGCGGGGGCGGGCTCTGTTCGAATTCGTCGGCGTCGATGCACAGCCTTTCGAGGTCGTTCTCCAGCCGGCGTACCGTCCCCGCGTCCCCGTAGTGGGCGCGCAGCACCCCGATCGACTGCCGGAGCTGGTTTACGGCGTAGCGGAGTTCCGCGAAATCGCTGCGTGTCATGGATACCTCCTGAGTTGCTCACCGGTCGCGGTGCGAACGCCGCCCGGACTGCTTCGGCCGTCCGGCATTGCTTGTGACCGACCACACAAGGTGATCTACAACACAGTACGGGAAAAATGCGATTCCGGCTCGTCGGATGATCAAGATCGGGTTGCGGTTGGGAGCGGATGTGCACCACTGGCACCGCGGTCCGCACCGATGGGTGGCAAGTCTCGCGATCTATAAAGTCGACTAGGGCTGGGGGTAGACGTGGATAGATTTGGGCATCGGGCCCGAGCGCTCGCCCTCTATATGGGTGTCGAGAACGGGTGATAGAAAGCTCTAGATAGGGATAGCGGCCGGACCGCGTCGGCGCATGCCTCATCGCGAGCAGTATCTACACGAATCTAGAGCTGATCCGAGAATTCGGTAGAGATCGGTTTTCGCGTGGTCAGGTGCTGACACTGCGCAGGTAGCGGCCGAAATGCGGAACCGTGAAACCGATGGTGCCGCGTTCGGCCGAATAGATCAGCCCCTTCTTGATCAGCCCGTCGCGCGCCGGTGACAGCGATGCGGGCTTACGTCCCAGTTCGGTCGCCACCGCCGCGGTCGGGACCGGGCCGTCGTCACCGGCGAGATCCGCCATCGCGCGCATGTACTCGCGTTCGGCGGGGGTCGCGCGCTCGTACCGGGATCCGAAGAATCCGACCGCCAGCTCCTCTTCGGCCGTCGGCGCCGCGACCTCCACATCCTCGGCGGTGATCGGGCTCCCGGGTGCCTGGTCCCAGACCGCCTTGCCGTAGGCCTGCACGAAATAAGGATAGCCGTCGGCCTTGCGGTACAGCGCGGCGAGGGCTTCGTCGGAGAATTTGACCTCTTCGCGTTCGGCCGGGGCGATCAGGGCCTGGTCGGCGGAGTCGCGATCGAGGCGGTCGATCCGGTGGTAACTGAACAACCGCTCGGAATAGCTCTTGGAGGCCGACAGTACAGCGGGTAGATGCGGCAACCCGGCGCCGACCACGATCAGCGGAGCGGTGTCCTGGCTCAGTTCGTGGCAGGCCCCGCAGATCGCCGAGATATCGGCGGGTCCCAGATCCTGCATCTCGTCGATGAACACGGCGATGCCCACGCCGATATCGCCGGCCAGCGCCGCGGCCTCGGTCAGTAGTTCCACCAGGTCGATCTCGATATCCCCGGAATCGGCCCGCCCGGTCACCGCGGGTACATCGATACCGGGCTGCCAGCGTTCCCGCATTCCTTTGTCGGCGGTGGCACGCAGCGCGAATGCCTTGAGAATGCCCAGGAAATCGTCGACCCGCTCGGTGTTGCGGTGGTTCTTCGCGATGGCCCGGGCCGCCATATGTAGCGCCGAGGACAGGGGTCGCCGCAATTCCTGATCGGGGCGGGCCTCGATCTTGCCGGTACCCCAGCCACGCGAACCGGCCGCCGAACGCAGCTGGTTGAGCAGCACGGTCTTGCCCACTCCGCGCAACCCGGTGAGCATCACGCTGCGTTCGGGCCGGCCCCGGGCGATGCGTTCGAGTACGACATCGAAGGCGTCGAGCTGCTTTCCGCGGCCGGCGAGTTCGGGCGGCCGCTGGCCCGCGCCGGGAGCGTACGGGTTGCGCACGGGATCCATAACCGAACACCGTAGCCGGTCGATCGGGAAATATGGGTGAATCTATGCCGTGTCCTAGACAGGGCTAGCGGGAGCTGTCGAGAACGAGGGGAGCGGAGTTCCCGCGGCCGATGTCCGGCAAACTCGGTGTCCGATACCTTGCCGTGACCTGTCGGGTCGGTGAAAATCGCTGCTCGCACAGTCCTTTACGCCTGTACTCCCAGCTCGTGAGAAATACCCGCGTGTTCGGCTGGACAACACCCGGCAGGCATCGTAACCTTCTTGTGACTTAGCGGAGTCGAGTCGTTTCGGAAGTGAGGCGGCGCCACTGGGTCACCGCCGCAGCCGGCCGCCGCGAATAACGCAGGACGCGCGACCGATGCGACGGGAGAGCACGAAGATCGGAGACGTAGCTCGGTGGGTAAGCACAGCTTGCAGCGGGAATCCAAGCTGCCTAATTCTGTCAAGGGCGCGCTCGTCATGGGCACCCTGGCCGCCACGACGGGCACCATGCCCGCCATCGCCTCGGCCGCCACACATACGATCGACGTTCCGGGCGTCGGCAAATTCGATGTCGAGGTGCCGGACCAGTTCGCCGCTCAGGCCGATCAGCTGAACCAGGCCATGGCGCAGGCTCCCCAGGGGATGCCGCAGTTGCCGGCGCTGCCCAACTTCGCGCCGCCCGGGGCCGCGCTGCCCAACTTCGCGCCCCCCGCGCCGGTGCAGCAGTCTCTCGGTGATATCGCCCTGGATGCCGCCAAGACCAAGGTCGGCGCCATGTACTCCTGGGGTGCGGCGGGCCCCGCCAACTTCGACTGCTCGGGCCTGGTGCAGTGGGCCTACAAGCAGGCCGGTATCAAACTGCCGCGCACCAGCTTCGAGCAGTCCCATGTGGGCGCTCCGGTGGCCTTCCAGAACCTTAAGCCCGGTGACATCGTCATCACCAACGGCGGCGGTCACGTCGGCATGTACGCCGGTGACGGCAAGCTCCTGAACGCCGTGCAGTCCGGTGAGCCGGTCACCTACACGAACCTGTCCGCCGACGACGTGGTGACGGCCCGCCGTATCGTCTAAAGGGTGAGCCCAGCCGCTACCCAACCGTCCAACGGTCCGAACCAGGCCCGGGTCGACTCCTGGGTCTGGGCGGTGCGGCTGTTCAAAACCCGGTCGGCTGCCGCGGCGGCGTGCCGCGGCGGACATGTGCGCGTGAACGGTGCGACCGCGAAACCCGCGCAGCCGGTGCGTCCCGGTGACGAGGTCCGTGTCCGCAGTGGCGGTGTCGAACGCATCGTCATCGTCGAGCGGGTGATCACCAAACGGGTCGGTGCTCCGATCGCCGCCCAATGCCTGATCGACCGCAGTCCGCCCCCGCCGCCCAAAGAAGTCCTCGCGTCCCTTCCGAAACGCGATCGCGGTACCGGGCGGCCCACCAAACGCGAACGCCGCGAAACCGACCGACTCCTCGGCCGCACCGACAACTAGTCCCGCGGCCGTACTCCTGCCGAGAACTCATCCGGCGTGACCCACTGTGCTCGGGTCACGCCGGATTCTCTGTTTCCGGTGCGGGCGGGTCGGTCGCCTGCGAGATCACGACCGGCCGGACCGGTCCGGCAATCTCCAGCGGGGTCGCGAATACCGCGATGAAGGCGACCGGATCCGCGGCGGTGAGTTCGATGAGATTGGCCGCCGAGACGGATACCCGGGCGAACCGTCGTGCCAGCCGGCCCGCATCCGGTACCGGCCGGTCGGCGGCCACCACCGCCCCGACGACCGTCTCCTCGAAGACCTGCGCCGCGTGGACCACACCCCGGATGGAACACCCGGATTCGCGGATATCGCGCAACGCGTTGTCGAGATCGTGCCGGTCGGCGGTATCGCACCGCACCACCACCACCCGATCCTCGAAACCCTCGAGCAGCGGCGGTACCGGACGCGGCGATCGGGTGGGTACCACGACGTCGCGGGCGCCCGCGGAGAGCAATCGCCGCACCATCATCGAGCCGAGCGCGCCCAGTCCGCCGCTCACCACATATGTTCCGGCCCTGTCGATCTCCATCGGCGG
This sequence comes from Nocardia sp. NPDC003345, assembly GCF_053589395.1. NCBI lineage: Bacteria > Bacillati > Actinomycetota > Actinomycetes > Mycobacteriales > Nocardiaceae > Nocardia > Nocardia sp. NPDC003345. The sequence continues at coordinate 7,916 of NZ_JBSFRU010000075.1, read as the reverse complement.
GTCCACCGCGAGCCGCCCGGAGACGAAGCGGATAGCCCGATTGGCATCGACCATGCGGGTCCATGCGATGATATCTGTGGGTGGGAGGTCATCGGCGAGCTGTAATGAAGCCAGCGTTCCGGCACCCGTGACCTCCGCCCGCATAGTCTGCCCGGGTTCCCGGGCGTTCCCGTAGGCGTCGGTGAGGCCCGGATCGATCCCGCCGGGCGTGTCTGTCCCGTCGGCGACCGATGATGGTCGAGGGCCGAAATCGGCAGGTTCACAAGCATTCCCGTTCGGGCCTCCCACTGCGTCGAGCGGCGCCCGGGCGAATCCGGCCGGGCGTGGCGCGGCCGGATCCGCACTCGAAGACGTGTCCGGCCTCCGTGAAGCCCCCGGCCGGGTGTGGCCGCCGGGGCCCAGGATCCGGACTGCATGAAACCGCGCCAAACAGGTGAGGAAGGCGGTGCCCTCGTCGTCACGGTGGGCAGTCGGATAGGTGGTTTGGGCGAATCGTGGAATCGCGCGTACCGCCTCGGACAGAACCGGATCGGGACCCAGTTCCAGAACGATCCCGGCGCCCTCACCCGCGGCGCCGCGGAGCGCGGTATCCAGTTCCACCGTGTGGGTGAGGTTGTCCGTCCAGTAGCGGGCGCCGAGGTCACTGACCTTTCCCGGCCTCGTCCCGGAGTACATGGGGGTATGCGGGACCGCGGGATGTAGCCGTCCGATATCGGCGCGGAAGCCGGGCAGTGTCCGGGCCACGAGCGGGCTGTTGTGGGCCGGATAGTCCAGAACGGTTCGTGCGGCGGAAATCCCGCGTCGCGCGGCCCGGCGGATCGCGACCCCCACGTAGCGGTCGGTGCCGGATATCAGAACCGAGCGCGGGCCGTTCACCGCGGCCACCTCGACTCGCCCGCGCATGGGCTCCACCAGCCTGCGCACCTCGGATATCGAGGTCCGGAGTTCGGCGACCACCCCCGAACCCGAGAGCCGGGCGACCGCGCGGCCCCGCGCGACAGCCACCTTCGCGGCCTCGGCCGGTGCCAGCGCTCCGGCGACCACCGCCGCCGCGAGCTCACCGAGCCCGTGGCCGAGTACCGCGTCCGGCCGGACACCCCAGGAGCGCAACAGTTCCGTGGTCGCCACCTGGTATGCGAACAGTGCGAGGTGTGTGAACACCGCCTGCGGTGCGCCGGGATTGCGGAACCCGTAGCGGGGCGTCCAGACCCGGGGTCCCCCGGCGGCCACGAGGGTATCCGCGGCGCCGGTCAGCGCCGCCGCGAATACCGGGTACCGCCCGGCCAGGCTTCGCCCCATCCGGTCGTGTTCCCCGCCTTCACCCGGGAAAAGGAACACCACCCCGTGCGAATCGTTCATTCCGGCGGCGCAGCGGTGAATGTGGCGGCGGCGCCGAACGCGCGGGGGCCACCGGAGCGCGGGGCCGCAACACCGTATCGCCGGGGAGATAAGCGGAGGCCGGAACCGGTGTCGTCGGTTCGGGTAGCCGCGGCGGGCCCCGAAGTGCCGGCGATCCGACGCAGCGGCTGCGTGTCTGGCCTCACGACTCGATTATGCCGGAGAAGCGGGCCGTTCCGGATCCGCCGATCCTGTTGCCGCCGAATGCGTTACGCGACCGCGCAGGTCCTCGGCCGTCGGCGGCCTTGGTGGGGTCGGTGTGACCCGATCCGGGCGCGGCGGCCGCTGCTGCGAGTAGCGTTGCCGTGTGGCCGATTCCGCCGAAGGACGTACCCCGACTCTGCCCACGGTGCTGCGCTGCTGCGCGGCGCTGGCCGCTACTCCGGGGCGGCTGTTGCGTCCGCGCCGGGCCGATACCGGGCTGCTGGCACGGCTGGAGCCGGTGCCGCCGCCGGCTCCGCGCGTGACGGTCGGACTGACTGTGCTGTTGCAGGGCCGGACGCAGGCGCCCACCACCATCGTGGCCGAGGGCGTACGAGAGTTCGGCCATCTGCCGATGGCCATGGGGTCCTATCTGGTGGAGCATCCTCGCGCGCGGTTCCTCGTCGACCCGGCCCTGTGCGCCGATGTACATCAGCGCGTGCTGCCGAGCCTGCCGTTCCCGATTCCGCTGCTGGTGGCTCCCGACAAACCGGTACTCGGGCTCGGCGACGCGCTGGCGGCCCGCGATATGGATCCCGCCGATATCGATTTCGTCCTGCCCACGCATCTGCACTGGGATCACATCTCGGGAGTGCTGGACCTGCCGGATTCGGTTCCGGTGCGGCTGCCGTCGGCGGAGCTGTCCTGGGCGCTGGACGGGCCGCACCCGCCGGTCGGTGTCGTGCGCGGACCGCTGCACGGGCGGCCACTGGAGCCGCTCGAACTCGACGGCCCGCCGGTGCTCACCTTCGAGCGCAGCCTGGATCTCTTCGGCGACGGTTCGGTGGTCCTGGTGGACCTGGCGGGCCATACCCCGGGCAGTATCGGAGTGCTGCTCGCGACCGCGGGCGGCCGGGTGCTCCTGGCCGGTGACGCCGTATGGAATCGACTGCAGATCCGGCTGGTCCGGGAGAAGGCACCCATGCCGGGACAGTTGTTCGACGCCGACCGCGATACCGCGTTCGAGACGATCCACCGGCTGCACGCGTTACCCGCTGATATCGAGGTGGTCGCGGCCCACGACTACGACGCGGTCGCCGCGCTGGCGGCGCGCTGACGAATCGTCGCCACCCGCCGGCGACCCCGCTTCGATGGCCGATCGCAGGGCGGCCGCGATGCGGGAAGCCGATTGCGCCTCGGGCTTCCCGCATCCCCGCACCGGATCTATCGCCGGACCTCCGGTGCGGATATCCCGCCGAAGCGGAACAGCGCGTATCAGGCCACCACGTACTGCGCCAGCCGGGCGTTGATCAGTTCCTCGGCCTCGGAGACCATGCGCGCGATGAGGTCGCCGCAACTCGGGATGTCCTCGATCAGGCCCTGGCACAGTCCGACCGACCAGATCCCGGCGTCCAGATCGCCTTCCTCGAAGACCCGGCGGCCGCGGGCGCCGGAAACCAGCTCGCGGACGTCCTCGAATTTGCCGCCCGACTTCTCGATCTCCACCACCTTGCGGCTGATCTCGTTATCGGCGACCCGGGCGGTATTGCGCATGGTGCGGAAGATGAGCTGGGTGTCGCGCTCGGAGTTGGCGACGATCTGCTCCTTGACCTGCTGGTCGATGGAGGACTCCTGGGTGCACAGGAAGCGGGTGCCCATATTCACGCCGTCGGCGCCCAGCGCCAGAGCCGCGACCAGACCGCGCGCGTCGGCGATACCGCCGGAGGCGATGATCGGGATGGTCAGCGCACGGGCGGCCGCCGGGATCAGGACCAGGCCGGGCACATCGTCCTCGCCGGGATGGCCGGCGCATTCGAACCCGTCGATGCTGACCGCGTCGACGCCGATCTTCTGCGCCTTGAGCGCATGCCGGACGCTGGTGCACTTGTGCACCACCTTGATACCGGCTTCGCGGTATGTGGGCAGGAACGGCTCCGGATTGCTGCCGGCCGTCTCCACGATCTTGATGCCGCTGTCCACGATGGCGCGCGCGTACTCCTCGTACGGCGGCGGGTTGATCGAGGGCAGGATCGTCAGGTTCACCCCGAACGGCTTATCGGTGAGTTCGCGGGTGCGCTCGATCTCGCGCCGCAGATCGTCGGGGGTCGGCTGGGTGAGTGCGGTGATGAAACCGAGCCCACCGGCGTTGGCCACGGCCGCGACGAGTTCGGCCCGGCCGACCCACATCATTCCGCCCTGCACGATCGGATGTTCGATACCGAAAGTCTCGGTGAACCTGGTCCGCAGCATCGGTGCTCTCCTCTACTTTCCGCGGATAGTCCGCGTTTGCTGCATGGTGCCACGGGAAACAGGGCCCGATCAACCCTGGAAGTGAGTCGTGATTCGCATAAGTGACGCTCTCTGGCGTAGCTGCGGCGGCCGTCGGAGCACCGGTATCGCTGCAAATACACGCTACAACGGGTGTGAAGTCGTTTCCCGGTACGGTTCCTCGGAATTAACCGCTATTCGGTGCCGAACTCCTTGCCGGTGTCGATGTGAATTGTTATTCTGCCGACACGTTCACACTGCGTGTGGCGCCGGACACTCCGGAGGCGCACGCGGTACCGAGAGGAGTACGTGGGATGACCACCGGTGCGCAGGCCCTCGACGAGCCGATCAGATCGCGTCGTAACCACTGGAACAACCAGATCGCCTCGCACGCTGTGATGCGGCCCGACGAGGTGGCGATCCGCTTCCTCGGTGCCGACACCACCTGGCGTCAGCTCCACGATCGCTCCCAGAAGTTCGCCGATGCCCTGGCCCGCCGCGGTGTCGGCTTCGGCGACCGCGTGCTCATCCTGGCCCTGAACTACCCGCAGTACCTGGAAGCCGTGTTCGGCATCAACGCCCTGGGCGCGATCGCGGTTCCGGTGAACTTCCGGCTCACCCCGCCCGAGGTCGCCTATATCGTGGGCGACAGCGGGGCGAAGGCCGTGGTCACCGATACGGTGCTGCAGCCGCTCGCCACCGCGGTGCAGGGACAGGCCCCCACGCTCGAACACGTCTTCGTGATCAACGGCAGCAGCGGTGAGGGTGTCATCGGGTTCGAGGACGCGCTCACCGAAGGTGGAGAAGCGCACACCCCGCTCGATATCCCCGAGGACACGCCGAGCCTCATCATGTACACCTCCGGGACCACCGGCAGCCCCAAGGGCGCCATCCTGTCCTACGGGAACATGAACGCCCAGGCCCTCACCTGTATCCGGGCGATGGCGATCGAACCCGACTCGATCGGTTTCTGCACCTCGCCGCTCTTCCATATCGCCGGGCTCGGCAGCCTCGCGCCGGCCTTCATGCTCGGCACGAAGACGGTGCTGCATCCGCTGGGCGCGTTCAACGCCACCGAATTCCTGGACGCGGTCGAGGCCGAACAGGCCACCACCGCCTTCTGCGTACCCGCGCAGTGGCAGCTGATCTGCGACGATCCCAGCATCGGTCAGCGCAAACTGGCCCTGAAGGCGCTGAGCTGGGGCGCGGCTCCGGCCTCGGACACCGTCCTGAAGGCCATGGCCACGGCCTTCCCCGACGCGTTCAACGTCGCGGTGTTCGGGCAGACCGAGATGTCGCCGATCACCTGTGTGCTCGAGGGCAAGGACGCCATCCGCAAGCTCGGTTCGGTCGGCAAGGTAATCCCGACCATTCAGGCCCGCATCGTCGACGACGAGATGAACGATGTGGCTCCCGGCGAGGTCGGCGAGATCGTCTACCGCGGCCCCAGCATGATGGCCGGGTACTGGAACAAGCCCGAGGCGACCGCGGACGCCTTCGCCGGCGGCTGGTTCCACTCCGGCGATCTGGTCCGCCAAGACGACGAGGGATTCGTCTACGTGGTGGACCGCAAGAAGGACATGATCATCTCCGGCGGAGAGAACATCTACTGCGCCGAGGTCGAGAATGTGCTGTTCGCGCATCCGCAGATCCGTGAGGCCGCGGTGATCGGCCGGGCGCACGAGAAATGGGGCGAGGTCCCGGTCGCGGTGGTGGCCCTGGAGGATCCCGACGCCGGACTCACCCTCGCGGATCTGGAACCGTTCCTGAACGAGAACCTGGCGCGCTACAAGCATCCCAAGGAACTCGTCGTGGTCGCGGAACTGCCGCGCAACGCCAGCGGCAAGGTCGTGAAGAACGACCTGCGCAAGGACACCGCCTAACCCCTGTCACCTGGTACGAACCGGCGGAGAACGAGTTCCGCCGGTTCGGTTCCGGGCAGCACCGGGCCGGCTCGCCGCGCCCGGTGGCCAGGACTTATTGCGCAGAGTGGTGCGACCACCGCATCGATGGTCGATTATCTACGCCATGTCGGATCACCATGCTGCTGTTCTCGCCCTGCACTGGCAGGTCAACGTCATTCGGCCGGAAGGTTTCTTCGGTCCGATGCTGGCCGAGCCGGTGGCCGCCAGCGGAGCGGTGCCCCGCGCCGCCGAATTCCACAAACTCGCGGCGGAGCTGGGACTCCCGATCATCTGCACCCGCTTCACCGTGCCCGAGGGTGAGGGCCGGCTGGTCCGCAACACCGGTTTCATGCAGTCGGTGGGCGCGGCGCAGCAGGACTTCCGGCCCGACGCGCCGGGCAGCCGCCTGATCGACGAGATCGCCGATCAGGCCGACCGGATCGTCGACAACCAGAAGCTGTCCGGTCTGGCCGGCAACGATCTGCCCCGCTGGCTGGCCGAGAACGATATCGACACCCTGTTCCTGACCGGAGTCGCCACCAACCTCACCGTCGAGCAGACCGCCCGCCACGGCACCGACCTCGGTTTCACCGTGTACACGGTCGCCGACTGTGTAGCCGCCGCCGACCCCCAGGTCCACACCGCCTCCCTGGCGAATATCGCCCTGGTCAGCGCCGGCCTCCGAACCACCGACGACGCCTTCGACGTCCTGGCTTGATCACCCTGTTCCGCGCCCGCCCCCGATCTGGACGATGCTCCGGCCGACAACGGTTCCGATGTGGAGCACGCCGGGGTCCCGGATCGGGTGCGTGACCAGTTCCGGTTCACCGCGGTCCATCTCGCTCCGCACACCGCCGAACGCGACGAGGACCGCGACCCGTCGCTGACCGGCACCCGCCTGCTGCGGTCGATGGACATCCCGCTGGTCGACCCCGGCCAGGAGACGAAGGCCGCGATGCTCGTCTCCTACCAGGATCAGTTGCGCGCCGGGAAGGTCACCAACCGCACCCGCGGCGCGCTCGGTAAGGCGGTGTCGATGCTGACCCTCGAGGATCGGGTGAGTTCGTCTGTGCCCGATCAGTGCTCGCGCGATGAACGTGCCGTGACTGCCGACGATGGATGAGTGGCGCTGTTCTCGCAGCGCAATGTGGCGCCGATGGGTCCGAGTAGGCGGGTGCGAGGGCGGCACGAATGCTGGGGCGTCCTGTTGACCTTGACCTTTGGGGAAGCTTGATGCTTGTCGTACCGGTCGCTGTGACCGGGGCGAGAAGGAGGTCGATGTGGGGCTGCTGACCATCGGTGCGTTCGCTCGGGCTGCCCGGCTGACACCGAAGGCGTTGCGTCTGTATGACGACCTCGGGCTGCTACCTCCAGCGGCGGTCGATCCCGAGTCCGGGTATCGGTTCTACGACTCGGACCAACTGGAGCAGGCACGTCTGATTGCCCAGCTACGCAGTATCGGCATGCCGCTCGCCGAGGTCGACGCCGTGTGCCGCCTGAGCCCACTGGCGGCGGCCGAAGCGATCAGCGCTTACTGGCAGCAGGTCACTGCCGCGACAGCGGCTCGCCAACGACTGGCCACCGCTCTCGTCGACAACCTGTCCGGAAGGGGCACCACCATGTCGGAGCCGAATCCCACCCTCGGCATTCGCTACGCTGTCCGCTGCGATATCGGGGCGGTACGGAACAGCAACGAAGATGCCGCGCACGCCAGCGATCGGCTACTGGCCGTCGCCGACGGCTTGGGCGGCCCCGGCGGCGCTGCTGCCAGCACCGCCGCCATCGATGCTCTCAAACCGTTCGAACTGGCAAACGCGCCGGCCGCCGAACTGCTCACGATGCTGGCAAGCGCGGTCACCGAGGCCGACCGCACTGTGCGCAAGGCAGCGACCGTCCACCAGCAACCGCTCACCACCCTGACCGCGATTCTGCGGTCCGGCTCCCAGCTGGCTCTGGTGCACATCGGCGACACACGGGCATACCTGTTGCGCGGCGGCGAGTTGTTCCAGCTCACCCAAGACCATACCTATGTGCAATTGCTGGTCGACCAGGGCAAACTCGCCCATCACGAGGCCGACTCCCATCCTCAGCGCGCGTTGCTGGTCCGGGCCCTCGGGGCCGGCGAACGCCAAGTCGAGGCAGACCTGGCTTTGCGCACCGCCCTGGCCGGTGACCGCTACCTATTGTGCTCCGACGGACTGTCTG
>NZ_JBSFRU010000074.1:0-21539 GCF_053589395.1 Nocardia sp. NPDC003345 | reverse complement strand
CCACCTACGCCACCTGGTGGATCCGGCAGGCCATCACCCGCGCCATGGCCGACCAGGCCCGCACCATCCGTATCCCGGTGCATATGGTCGAGGTCATCAACAAGCTGGGCCGGATCCAGCGCGAGCTGCTCCAGGACCTGGGCCGTGAGCCCACGCCGGAAGAGCTGGCCAAGGAAATGGACATCACCCCGGAGAAGGTGCTGGAGATCCAGCAGTACGCCCGGGAACCCATTTCGCTGGATCAGACCATCGGCGACGAGGGCGACAGCCAGCTCGGCGATTTCATCGAGGATTCCGAGGCCGTCGTCGCGGTCGACGCGGTGAGCTTCACCCTGCTGCAGGACCAGTTGCAGTCGGTGCTGGAGACCCTGTCCGAACGTGAGGCGGGTGTGGTGCGGCTGCGGTTCGGCCTCACCGACGGCCAGCCGCGCACGCTCGACGAGATCGGCCAGGTCTACGGGGTCACCCGGGAACGGATCCGCCAGATCGAATCCAAGACCATGAGCAAACTGCGCCACCCCAGCCGCTCGCAGGTCCTGCGCGACTACCTCGACTGAGGTTCCGCGTTCGCGCCACGGCCCCTGAACATATCCGGACCCCGCCGGTTCCCGAGATGTTCAGGGGCCGTGGCGCGTCCGGCTACCCGGTGATCTCGGGGCGCTCGCCGGGAGGCAGCGCCGGATCCCGGGACGTGTCCTTGAGCACGACCCCGGAACGGCCCAGACGGCGCGCTCCCTCGACCAGACCCGCGATCACCTCGGCCGCGCGGCGGTATCCCAGCCCCTCCGGCGGATGGATATTGGACACACAGTTGCGGTCGGCGTCGGTGCGGCCCGGCCGCGGCAGATGGGTGAGATAGACACCGAGGCTGTCGGCCACCGACAATCCGGGACGTTCACCGATGAGCACCAGCACGGTGGACACACCGAGCGCGGCGCCCACATGGTCGCCGAGGGCCACCCGGGCCTGGGTGGCGACCACCGGCGGTGCGATCGAATACCGCGGGCGCAGCACCGTCAGCAGGGCCTCGAGGGTGGGTGGGCCGTGTTCGGCGAGTGCCCGCGCGGAGAGACCGTCGGCCAGCACCACGCCGAGATCGTGGGCCTCTGCCGGACCGGACCCCACCCGCAGATCGGCGTCCACCGGTAGCCGTCCCAGATCGGGCCGGCGCAGGTATTCCGCGCGGCCGGCGGCACGGCTGCGCACATGAACCGCCTCCCCGAGGCCGCATCCGGCCAGGCGCGCCAGCAGTGCGGGCACATCGAGGTCGGTGTGTACGGCGTCCCGGGCGGCGGCGTGCGCCGCCGCGAATTCGAGGACCCGCCGGGTGGGTAGCGCGTCGCCCGCTCGCCCCAGTCCGATCCGTGCCTGGGTCAGCAGCCGCAGATCGTCCCAGAAACCCGGGACGGTGCCCGCGCCCGGACCACCGGCCCCGATTCCCGTATCGCGCTCGCCGGCCGGCCGCCCGGCGCTCTCGGCCGCTCGAACGTCGACGCGATCCGGGCGGTCGCCGGGACCGGCGGTCATCGGACGGCCGTCAGCGCGCGCAGCGGCGAGGAGGCCGGCGCGACCGGCAGCACCCGGCCGGTGTCGTCCAGCATGCCCAGCCGGTCCAGCCAGTCCGCGAACTCCGGCGCCGGCCGGAGGCCGAGCACTCGCCGGGCATACAGGGCGTCGTGGAAGCTCAGGCTCTGATAGCCGAGCATCACATCGTCGGCGCCCGGCACGGCGATGACGAAGGCACAGCCCGCCGCGCCCAGCAGGGTGAGCAGCGTATCCATATCGTCCTGATCGGCCTCGGCGTGATTGGTGTAGCAGACGTCCACGCCCATCGGCAGTCCGAGCAGTTTGCCGCAGAAGTGGTCCTCGAGGCCGGCGCGCACGATCTGTTTGCCGTCGTAGAGATACTCCGGGCCGATGAACCCGACGACGGTGTTCACCAGCAGCGGGCGCAGTTCCCGGGCCACCGCGTACGAGCGGGCCTCCAGGGTCTGCTGATCCACCGGCCGGCCGCCGGTACCCAGATGCGCGCCGGCCGAGAGTGCCGAACCCTGCCCGGTTTCCAGGTACATGACATTGTCGCCGACGGTGCCGCGGCCCAGGGCCCGTCCGGCCTCGTTCGCTTCGCGTAACAATGCGAGATCCACCCCGAACGCCGCGTTCGCGGCCTCGGTCCCGGCGACGGACTGGAAGACCAGGTCCACCGGCGCCCCCGCCTCGATCAGCCCGAGCGTGGTCGTGACGTGGGCCAGCACGCACGACTGCGCCGGTATCTCGAACCGGGTGCGGATATCGTCGAGGAGTTTCAGCAGATCGGCGGTGGCCTGCGGGGAGTCGGTGGCGGGATTGACGCCGATCACCGCGTCACCGCAGCCGAGCAGCAGACCGTCGAGCACCGCGGCCGCGATCCCGCGCGGATCGTCGGTGGGGTGGTTCGGTTGCAGGCGGGTGGCCAGGGTGCCCGGCGTGCCGACGGTGGTGCGGAAGGCGGCGCGGACGCTCGCGGCCCGGGCCACCGCGATCAGATCCTGATTACGCATGATCTTGGTGACGGCCGCGACCATCTCCGGTGTCAGCCCCGGGGCGAGGGCGGCCAGCGTGGCGGCCGGATCGGCGGTGCCCTCACCGGCGGCTATCCGGAGCAGCCGATCCCGCAGGTCTCCGACGGTCAGCGCGGCGACCGGCGCGAACGCGGCGCGGTCGTGGGTGTCCAGAATCAATCTGGTGACCTCGTCGGTGTCGTAGGGCACCACGGGTTGCTCCAGGAATTCGGTGAGCGGTACCTCGGCCAGCACCCATTGCGCGGCCGCCCGCTCGGCGTCGGTGGCCGCGGCGCAGCCGGCGAGTTCGTCACCGCTGCGGCGCGGTGTCGCCTTGGCCAGCACGTCGACCAGGCCGTCGAATCGGTGGCTCGTACCGCCGAGCCGCTGGGTGTAGACGCTCATCCGCGGACCCCGTCCGTCCGGGCCGCCACGCGCCGTGCCCGGGGCCACCTCGCGACCGGGCCGGTACGCGGTGCGACCGCAATGCACCGTGAACACGCAGATTACCGCCGGTCGCGAGCCGGCGCCCGGTACACGGGAACCGGTACCGGCCCGCGCCGGCAGCGCCGGAGCCCCCGCACGCAGCTCATCATTTCGATGGACGCCGGGCCGCCGGACGTGTGCTGGGATGGGATGATGCAGCGGTGGTCGGCACTCTCGGCGACGGCGCGCGATGCCGTCGTGGTGGGCGGATGGTTCCTCTTCGGCACCCTGCTGTATCTGGCCGGTTTCCACATGTTGTTCGTCTCCGACGCCACCCCGCCGGTACCGATCCCCGTCCGGCTGCTGGTGCTCGCGCTGGCCTGCGCGGTGCTGTTCATCCGCCGCCGCGCCCCTGTGGCCGCCATGCTCGCCGGTCTGCTGCCGCTGGCGCTGGATCTGTCGCTGGGACCCACTCTGCCGGTCTGGCTCGTGTACACCGACCTCATCTACGCCGCCGTCGTCTACGGCACCCGGCGGCAGATGCAGGGGGCGGTGGTCGCGTGGCTCACCCTGTCGGCGATCGTGGCGGGGGTCGCGCTGGCGCTCACCGGCAGCTGGCGGGTGATGGTGCTGGCGCTGGTCCTGGCGGCCGCGTTCGTCGGGACCTCGCTGTGGTGGGGCCTGACCGTCCGCGCGCACAAGGAGACGGCGGAGGCCGAACGGGCGCGCGGGCGCGCGCTGTCCCTGGTCGCGGAGCTGGACCGTCGTGCGGCGGTGGCCGACGAACGCAAGGCCATGGCCCGCGATCTGCACGATGTCATCGCCGGGCACCTGTCCGCCATCGCCCTGCAGTCCGAGGCCGCGCTCGCCGGTATCGAGGGCGCCGGCACCGATCCGCGCCTCACCGGCATCCTCACCTCGATCCGGGCCAACAGCGTCGACGCCCTCCAGGAGATGCGCACCATGATCGGCCTGCTGCGACGCGACGACGACGACCCCGAGGACGCCGCCGCGCCGGGACGTCTCGCCCAGCTCTCCCGGCTGGTCACCGCCGCCCGCCAGGCCGGAGTACGGGTCCGGTGCCATCAGGACACCGGCACCGGCGCGCCGCCGGGCGCGATAGACCAGGCGGCCTACCGGATCATCCAGGAGGCGGTGACCAATGCGATGAAGCACGCGCCGGGCCAGGAGATCGAGATCGAGGTCACCACCGAGGGCGGGGAACTCGTGCTCGCTGTGCGTAATCCGCTCCCGGCGGTCCCCTCGGTATCCGATGCCGGGCCCGCGGTCCCGCGGGGACTGACGAATATGGGCGAACGGGCGGCCGCGCTGGGCGGGACCTTCCGGGCCGGGCCGGACGGTGGCATCTGGTGGGTGCGCGCCCGGTTGCCGCTCACCGCCGTCACCGCGGGAGAAGGCCGATGACGATACGGGTACTGATCGCCGACGACCATGCCGCGATCCGCGCCGGGTTGCGGATGATCCTGGAGACCGATGCCGATATCGAGATCGTGGGTGAGGCCGCCGACGGTGAGGTGGCCTTCGCGCAGACCCGGGCGTTGCGGCCGGATGTCGTCCTGATGGATGTCCGGATGCCCGGTGTGGACGGCATCACCGCCACCGGGCGGATCACCGGCGGTGGCCTGGCCCGGGTGCTGGTGCTGACCACCTTCGATCTCGACGAATACGTTTTCGGCAGCCTGCGGGCCGGGGCCGCCGGATTCGTCCTGAAGTCGGCCTCCGGCCCGGCTCTCATCGCCGCGGTGCGCGCGGTGGCCGCCGGTGACGGGGTGCTCGCCCCGGAGGTCACCCGCGCGGTGATCGACGCGTTCGCCGGCGCCGGCACCGCGTCCCGGCCCGCGCCGCCCCGCGGCCTGGCCGATCTCACCGCCCGCGAGCGCGAGGTTTTCGACTGCCTGGGCGGCGGTCTGTCCAACGCGCAGATCGCCGGCCGCCTGTTCATCAGCGAGACCACGGTGAAAACGCATGTCTCACGGGTGCTGACGAAACTCGGTATCCGCTCGCGCGTGCAGGCCGCGATCCTGGCCCGTGAGCTGGAGGGCCACGGCGAGGGTGCGCCCGGGGGCCGGTAGCGCGCGGACCGCGTTCAGTCCCCCAGGGCCGCGTAGCGCCCGTCGGGGCCCGGCCGGTACTCGCGGACGGCGACCACCGCCTCGACCGGCAGCGGGCCGTACAGGTGGGGAAAACGCATATCGGGATCGTCGCCGGGCACCCCGGGCTCCCAGCGGACCGGAGCACCGAGCCGCGCGGGGTCCAGGCGCAGCAAGACCATATCGTCGCGGCCCGCGAACAACCGGTTCGCCGGCAGATGCACCTGCGCGGGTGTGGACAGGTGCACGAACCCCTCCGACACCAGCGACGGTGGCCGGTGCGCACCGAGTTGTTGTGCGGTGGCCCACTCACCGGGAGTACAGAGGTGAACAAGGGTGTGAGTGTCACTGGGCACGGGTAACCTCCGATACACAACTCGACAGCCGGTCCGGAAGCAGAGGCGGTGCGTCCCACACCCCGGCCCGCGGTGTTCGCCACAGGCGGAAACCGCTGGTCGTGTTAGGGAAAACACACTGATTCCCCAACGGGAACAAAGCCGATGCTCCGAACGTCTGACAGAGTAGTTACACCACTGCTGGGAAGTAGCGGAAGCGAGCCCGCGGAGTGACCACGGGCCTCACACCAGGTGAACGGTTTTGTGCCGGAAGCCAGGACGGAGGAGTCATGCCAGGAACCCTGACCAGCACCCCACTGACCGCGGTCGATCGCTGCGATCGTTGCGGGGCGGCTGCGCGTGTTCGTGCTGTTCTGCCCGCAGGTGGCGAGTTGCTCTTCTGCCAGCATCACGCGAACGAACATATGGACCGACTGCGTGAGCTGGACGCCGTGATCGATACGGAGTCCGCTCCCGCCCTCTGACCCGTCCAGGCGTCCGACACAACAGAATCGAACAATCGAATCCGCTTCCCGGCGGGCGACCGATCTCCGGTCGCCCGCCATTTTCATCGGTCCGGATCTCTCATCCGCCGACCGGTGGCGACCCGGGCAGCAGCGCCGCGATCAGGCGTTGCAGCCCGTATTCGAACTCGCCGTCGGGGTCGCCCGGCGCCTGGTACAGCTCGCCCACCACTTCGCCGACCCGGGAGGCGAGCGGAAAATCGGCGGTGGGCATGACGCGGGCCAGTACCGGGCCGTAGGCCTCCCACCATTCGGCGTCGGACTGCTCCCGGGCGCTGCGCGTCGCGGCGATCGCGGTCCGGGCGTTGCCGGTCGCGAATTGGGTGAGTACGGCGATCGCCCGATCCATATCCGCGTCGTCGAGACCGATCCCGTCGACCGCCGTCAGCTGTCGTTCGTAGCGGCGCATCCGGCCGGGTCCGAGCACCAGCCGCCAGGCCGGCACCTCCAGCAGCCAGGGATGGGCGAGATATTCGTCGCGGACCTGGCGTGCCACGGCCGCGAGGCGGTCCCGGGCGGGGGCATCGGCCGCGGGCAGCGCGGCGTCGTCGTCGGCCACCGCGTCCACCATCAGCGCCGTGAGGGCCTCCTTGCCCGGGACGTAGGTGTAGAGACTCATCGGCCGCAGGCCGAGTTCGCCGGCGACCGCCCGTACCGAGACCCCCGCATAGCCCTCGCGATCGGCCAGCCCGATCGCGGCCGCGACCACCTCGTCCACGCTCACCGTCTGCCGCGGACCACGCGCGTTGCGCCGCGGCGGTAGTTCGTGCCGCCAGAGCAGCTCGAGCAGGACGCGCGCGGGATCGGTGTCCCGGCTCACCGGCCGGCCCCCGGGGACGTGGCGGACGCACCGGTCCTCGGGCGCCCGGCCGGGATCCGGGCACTTCCCGTCCCGGCATACAACCAGCCGCAGCGATACCGGCCGCCGATCATGACTCTCCTTCCGGTCCCGTATGAGCGGCCCGGAACAAATCCGGTACCGTACGCGTTCGGCATGTTACTCCGTACGCCATACGATATTCATGGGGGTGCACCCTGCCGACCACCGAGACCACCTACCTCCCCGACCGGCACATGTTCGCATTGTGGACCTGGTCCGGCCACGAACCCGGACCCGCGCCCGGCGATGCCGGTGCGCCGGCCACCGTAGCGCTGGTCGTCCCGGACGGACCACTCGGCCGGCTCCGGGCGGGTAGCGCCGGCCTGCGGGTCGCCGACGTGGCGTGCGCGTTGGTGACGCCGGACGGTCTCGCCGCGCTGCCGGTCGCCGACCCGGGTACGTCCACACTCGCCTGGCGCCGCGTTCTCGCCGGTGACCCGGCCGGATTGCCGGTGGCCGCGCACGCGGTACCGAACGCGCAGGGTACCGCGGTGTTCTCGGGAGAGCGCGCGCTGTCGGTGCTCGCGGAGACCGCCGCGGTCGCCGAGGAACTGCGTACCGGGCTGCACGCCGAGCTGCGCCCGTATCAGGCCCGCGGGATCGCCTGGTTGCGGGCGACCGTCGAGCGGCACGGCGGCGCGGTACTCGCCGACGAGATGGGGCTGGGCAAGACGGTGCAGGCCATCGGGCTGCTGCTCGGGAGAGCGGAGCAGGGGCCGCAACTGGTGGTCTGCCCGACCTCGCTGGTGGGCAACTGGATCCGCGAGATCTCCCGCTTCGCCCCGGGCCTGCGCCCGGTGGCATGGCGCGGTGGTGTGCCCGAGGCCGCGCCCGCAACGGTGGTCGTCACCGGCTATCCGTCCTTACGACTGCACGGCGCGCAACTGAACGACACCACCTGGGCCACGGTGGTCTGCGACGAAGCGCAGGCGCTGAAGAATCCGCGCACGCAGGTCTCCACCGCGGCGCGGGCGCTGCCGGCGAAGGCGGTCGTGGCCCTGACCGGAACACCGGTGGAGAACCATCTCGACGAATTATGGGCCCTGCTGCATCTCGTCGCGCCCGCCCTGTTCGGGCATCGCGCCCAATTCCGCCGGCGCTTCGTCAAACCCATCGAACAGGGCTCGGCCCCCGCGGCCGCCAGGTTGCGCGACGCGATCGAGCCGGTCCTGCTGGCACGGCGCAAAACCCAGGTCGCGGCATCGCTTCCACCGAAGATCCACACCGATCTGCTGTGCGATCCGACCCCCGAGCAGGAGCGGCTCTACGACCGGCTGCTCGAGCACGCGGCCGAGGAGGGGTTCGGTGCCGGGGCACAGCGCCAGGCCAGGGTGCTGGCCGCGCTCACCGCGCTCAAACAGGTCTGCAACCATCCGGGTTTGGTCGCGGGCGAGGATCGCGGCGAACTCGCCGGTCGCTCCGGCAAACTCGACCTGTGCACCGATATTGTGGCCGGCAACCTCGACAACGGATCGCCGACGCTGATCTTCACTCAATACCGGGCCACCGGTGAACTCCTGGTCCGGCATTTGTCCGAACAATTCGGCCTCACCGCGCCGTTCTTCCACGGCGGGCTCACCCAGGCCGAACGCACGGCGATCGTCGACGACTTCCAATCCCCCACCGGCCCGCCGGTACTGGTGCTGAGCCTGCGCGCCGCCGGTACCGGGCTCACCCTCACCCGCGCCGCGGATGTGATCCATTTCGACCGCTGGTGGAACCCCGCGGTCGAAGCGCAGGCCTCCGACCGGGTGCACCGGATCGGGCAGACCCGCACCGTCACGGTCACCACGCTCACCTCGGCCACCACCGTCGAGGAACATATCGCCGCGATGCACCGGCGCAAATCGGCTCTCACCGATCTCGGAGACGGCAACGGTATCGCCGAACTGGCCCGTCTCGACGACGACCGGCTGCTGGAGATCCTGCGGCGCAAGAGGGAGAACTGATGGCGGACAACGAATTCGGTTACACCCGGTGGGGTATGGACTGGGTCCGGCTGGCCGAACCGATACGGCGCACCCGCCCCGAACCGCTGCTGCCCCGCGCGCGCAGTATCGCCCGCAACAACGGAGTGCGGGCCGAAACGGAAGGCACGATCGTCCGGGCGCATATCCATCGCGGCGGGCAGGCGTCGGTCACCCATATCGAATTCGCGCCGTTCGACCGGTCCGTGGTCACGGCGCTCACCACGGTGCTGGGGGGCGATCCCCCGACGCTCACCGACGATATGCACGCCGCGGCGGTGGCCGAGGGGATACCGGTGGCACCGCGCCCCGGCGCGATCGACTGTTCCTGCACCGCGCGCACCGCGCATTGCGTGCACGTACTGGCCACCTTCTACGAACTCGCGCGCCGGGTCGACGAGAATCCGCGCTTCGGTCTCGATCTGCAGGGCTACGGGCTACGGCCCACGACCGCACCGGGCGATCCGGCGGACACCCCGCGCTGGATACCTCTCGAAACCCTGGACCCCGCCCGGTATTTCGAGAGCTGACCCGGCGGCGCCGCGGTCACCAGGACGGTCCCAGCAACATGCCGAGGGCGGCGGCCGCCGCCAGCAGCGCACGGGACCGGGCGTCGATCCGGGTGTCGCGATCGCTCAGGGCTGCCTCGATACCGGCCCAGCCGTGCGCGGCGGCGAGCCGCGGAATCAGTTCGCGCAGCGTCTCGATCCCGTAGCCCGCCTGCCGCAGCACCCGCACCAGCCGGGCGAGGCGGACATCGCCGGGCAGGTAGTGGCGGGCCTGTCCCGGAGCGGCGCGCCGGGCCGCGACCAGGCCCACGGCATCCCAGTGCCGCAGCGTCGAGGTCCGGACGCCGAGGGCCTGCGCCAGCTCGGAGATGGTCATGGAATCCGCCGCCCGGACCTCGCCGACCGGTTCACCGGCGATGGCCCGGGCGGCGGCGCGCGCGGCGGCGGTATCGCGGCGGTCCCGGTCCAGCCGGGCGTGGGCGGCGTCGAACAGCGCCGGCAACCGGGATGCCTCACCTGCCCCGATCGTGCGCATGATCGTCTTGGCCTGGACGGGGTCGGTACCGGCGGCCAGGGCCCGGTAGGCGCGGGCCGCCCAGACGTGGGACCACCGGTAGCTCCGATACCCGGCCGCGGTACGCGGTACCGGTGGCAATACGCCGTCGCGTTCGAGGTTGCGTATCTGCTGCACAGAATAGCCACTCAGGCGCGCCACATCCGCCGTGCGCAGATTCACCGAGTTGCGACCTGCGCCGCCGTCATCGGGCTCGTTGGCGGTAGAAGTCTCCACAAGCACTTCAATGTAACGCTGGAACCCATGACGATCGACGACATCATCGAATATCTCGGCGCACTCGAGCACGTCCTGATACTGCGCCCCGGCCCCGGCGACGGCTCGCCGGAACTCGCCTGGGGTGATGTGTTCTGCTACTACTCGCCCGACGGCGAGGTCCCTTCGAACACCCAGCCCTTCGCCACCGTCGTCACCAAGAACTACCCCGGCGACGAACGGTCGGGACTCGACCGCCCGGGAGCCTTCCGCGTGAATATCGCCGCCGGAACCGAAGTATTCACCGAATGGATCGGCCGGGCACCCCGGGACGCGGGCGCAGGCGATCCGGCCCGGGTCGATACGGTGCTGGCCCACCCGGTGTACGGGAACGTGGGCTGGCTGGCCGTGGTGGAACCCGGACCGCGTACCGCGCAGCCCGTTCGCGAGCTGTTGCACGGAGCCTACGAACGCGCCCGGGCTCGGCGCCGCGCCTCCCGGACCGCTCCCGAGAACTGATACGGGCGCACCGCGCTCATCCCGGAACCCGAGCCGGAGCCGCCGGCTTGCGGCGGCTCCCGGTCCCATCCGGACCCGGTGCGACTACATCCGGCGCAGTGCCGCGATACGGTCGCCCAGTTGGTCGGCGGTGGCCAGCGCGGTGGGCGGACCCCCACACTGCCGACGCAGTTCCCCGTGGATCACGCCGTGTGGTTTGCCGGTGCGGTGGTGATGCATCGCGACCAGGCTGTTCAGCTCGCGCCGCAGCTCCCCGAGCTTATCGGCGGCGGCGACCCGTTCGGCGGCGCCACCGGCCGCCGCCGGAGGCGGGACGGGGGCCGGGTCCGGCGATGCGGACCGGTCGGCGATCTGGCGGGCCTGGCGCTCCCGTAGCAGCGCCCGCATCTGCTCCGCGTCGAGCAGCCCGGGAATTCCCAGGTAGTCGGCTTCTTCGGCGGAACCGGCAAAGGTCGCGGTACCGAAAGAGGAACCGTCGTAGATGACCTGATCCAGTTCGGCGTCGGCGGCCAGCGGCACGAACCGCTTCTCCTCCTCGCCGGGTTCGTCCTGCTGTTTGTTCGCCTCGTTCAGCAGTTCGTCGTCGAGGCCGTCCTTCTCCCGGTGCGGTTTACCGATCACATGGTCGCGCTGCAGTTCGAGCTGGGCGGCCAGGTCCAGCAGCACCGGAACCGACGGCAGGAACACACTGGCGGTCTCGCCGGGCCGGCGGGCACGGACGAAACGACCGATGACCTGCGCGAAATACAACGGTGTCGAGGCGCTGGTGGCATACACCCCGACGGCCAGCCGCGGCACGTCCACACCTTCGGACACCATCCGCACCGCGACCATCCACGGCTGGTTCCCGTTGCTGAACTCCGCGATCCGGGCCGAGGAGGTGGGATCGTCGGACAGCACCACCACCGGCCTGTTGCCGGTGAGATGTTCGATCAGCTCCGCATAGGCCCGGGCGCGCTCCTGATCCGAGGCGATCACCAGGCCGCCAGCATCGGGCATACCGGCTTCGCGCAGCTGCGCCAGCCGCATATCGGCCGCACGCAGCACCGCGTAGATCCAGTCCCCCGCCGGGTCGAGCGCCGTGCGCCAGGCCCGCGCCGTCTGCTCGGCGTTCAGCGGCTCGCCCAGCCGGGCGGTGTACTCCTCGCCCGCGCTGTCGCGCCAGTGCGCCTCCCCCGAATATGCCAGGAACACCACCGGCCGCACCACGCCGTCGGCGAGCGCCTCGGAATAGCCGTAGCTGTGATCGGCGCGGGAGCGCGGCAGACCGGCCTCGTCGGGCTCATAGGTGATGAACGGGATCTGGCTGTCGTCGCTGCGGAACGGCGTACCGGTCAGTGCCAGGCGCCGGGTGGCGTCCCCGAACGCCTCCGCCACGGCATCGCCCCAGCTCTTGGCGTCACCCGCATGATGGATCTCGTCCAGGATCACCAGGGTGCGGCGGTTCTCGGTGCGCACCCGGTGCTTGAACGGATGCGCGGCCACCTGGGCGTAGGTGACGACCACACCGTGATAATCGCCGGAGGTCCCCCCGGTGCTGTTGGAGAAGTTGGGGTCCAGCGCGATCCCCGACCGGGCCGCCGACTGGGCCCACTGATGTTTCAGGTGCTCGGTGGGCGCGACCACGGTGATCTGATCGACGGTGCGATCGGCCAGCAACTCCGCGGCCACCCGCAGCGCGAAGGTGGTCTTACCGGCGCCCGGGGTCGCCACGGCGAGGAAATCACGGGGTTTGGTCGCCAGGTAACGGGTGATCGCACGGCGCTGCCAGGCGCGCAGCGACGCACCCGGAACCTCCGTCGCAATGGCACCGCTCGCATCGGTCACGGAGACAAACACTAGCGGCCGTAGCGGCGCTCGTGCCAAACCGGCGCGGCCGCCGCGACCGGTGTCACACCCCCGCCGTGGGGGCCGCGACAACCCATCATTCACCCCCCGCCCGCCGACACGTTGCCACCGCGCTCCAGCGCTCGGTGGCCGCGTGCGCGATGCTGGACACATCATGCACAGCTACGGACGCGAACCCGGTGCGGACCCGTCGGGTTCGGCGTGGTTCCGGCGTGCCCTGCGCCGGACGTGGGCCCTGATCGTGCGGGTCGCGGTCAAGGCCTGGGGCGACTCGATATTCGGCAAATCCGCGGCCGCCGCGTTCTGGCAGACGTTATCGCTGGTACCACTGCTTTTCGGATTGCTCGGCGGGCTCGGCTACGCGGGCCGGCTGTTCGGCCCCGACACCGTCGAGATCGTCGAGGCCAAGACCCTCACCTTCAGCCGGAATCTGTTCAGTTCCAGCGTGGTCACCGACCTCATCGAACCGACGGTCCAGGATGTGCTCGGCCAGGGCCGCGCCGCCATCGTCTCGGTCGGCTTCGTGCTGTCGCTGTGGGCGGGCTCCTCGGCGATGGCGACCTTCGTGGACGCGATCGTGGAGGCCCACGACCAGCAGGACGCCCGCAACCCGGTCTGGCAGCGGCTGTTCGCCCTGCTGCTCTACATCCAGTTCCTGATCGCGGCGGTCTTCATCCTGCCGCTGGTCGCGCTGGGCCCGGTGCTGATCGGCCGGACCCTGCCGGAGGGGTGGCGAGAGCCGGGACTGCGGCTGATCGACACGTTCTACTACCCGGCGGTGGGTCTGCTGCTCATCGTGGCGCTGGCGATGCTCTACAAACTGGCGCTGCACAGCTCGCTGCCCTACCACCGGCTGTTCTGGGGCGCCCTGCTCGCGGGTGTCTTCTTCATGGCGGCCAGCGAGATCCTGCGCCGGTATCTGGCGGTGGTCACCCGGACGGGAGTCGGTTACGGCGCGCTCGCCACGCCGATCGCGTTCCTGCTGTTCACGTTCTTCCTCGGTTTCGCGGTGATCCTCGGCGCCGAGTTCAATGCGGCGGTGCAGGAGTTCTGGCCGGCGCGAGCGACCCGTTTCGAGCAGTTCAAGGCCTGGCTGGCGAAACGCCGCAGCACCCCGGAGGGCGACGAGGACGGCGAACCGCCGGAGAGCGGCGCGCACCGCATCCCCCCGCACCGCCACGGCCGGCCGCGCGGGATGGGCACGGGCGGCGACGGCACCGGAGGTGCGCCGGTGCCGTTACCCCGCAACTGACCTCGGGGCTCAGTCGCCCTTACGGAGCTGCTCGTAGACCTTCTTGCACTCGGGGCAGACCGGCGACCCCGGTTTGGCCGAGCGGGTCACCGGGAAGACCTCACCACACAGCGCGACCACCATCGTGCCCATCACGGCACTCTCGGCGATCTTGTCCTTCTTCACATAGTGGAAGTACTTCGGGGTGTCGTCACCGGTCGTCTCGTCGGTGGTCGTATCGGGGCGAACCAGAGTATCGGTACTCACGCAGTCCATGATGCCCCATGACCGCGCCGCGCCCGCCGGATCACCCGCCGTTTCGCCCGGCACCGGGTGTGCGCCGCGGATCCGGGAGTGCGAGACTCGAAGGTATGCAGCAGCACGGCGAAGACTCCGGGCGCGGCCCGGAGCACCTCGACGCCGGTGCGAGCGATCTCGGTGCACACCAGAGAACACCGCGGCCGGCCCGCTCCTCCTCGCGCGGCTATTTCCCCGGCGACGACGCCAGACACGCCGCCCTGATCACCGAGGCCGCGCCCTCGTTCGAAGACCAGCACCGGGCCCGGGTCCGGCGGTACACGATCATCATGGCCTTCCGTATCCCGGCGTTGATTCTGGCCGGCGTGGTCTATTCGGTGTTCGGCAACGGGCTGATCGCCCTGCTGATCATGGCGGCGTCCGTACCACTGCCGTGGGTCGCGGTCCTCATCGCCAACGACCGCCCGCCGCGCGACAAGAACGAGCCGAGCCGCTGGGACCGGCCGCGCCCGGCCCTGGAAGAACGCCGCAACGACGCCATCGACGGCTGACGCCGCCTGCCCGGCCGCGTCGCACCGGGCGTAGCGGCCGGGTCCCGTCCGGTACCCGCGGGACGGCGGATACCGGACCGGGCCCGGGCGGTGGCAGAGTACGGCTGTGCCCGCCTACGGATCGACCACCGTCTCCCCGCTCACCGCGCTCTGCCCGGCGCTGCGCACCGCGCTGACCAGGGCGGGCTACGAAGCCGACACGCTGCTCGCGGCCCTCGGTCCCGACGCCCACAGCGCGCTCGGGCGCGGCGAACCGGTCCCCGCCCGCCGGGCTGCCGCATCGGCCGGCGACCTGGGTGTACTCATTCGGTTATTGCTTCTGGGCGACACCGTGGACGAATCCGAGGCGGCCGGGGCCCTCGCACCGGTACGCGTCGACGAGGCGGTGTCGGCGGGACTACTGGTGCGGGCGGGCGGCTCGGTCCGGGCCGCGCTGGATCTGCGGCCGGTCGATACCGGTGCCGGTAATCGGTGGATTCTGTCCGACCTCGACGATTCGATGCAGCGCCGGATCCTGACCGAGGATCATGTCCTCGGGGTCGGCCACGCCTCACTCTCGCTGTTGCGGGCCACCCCCACCGACCGGGCCGGATCGGTCCTGGATCTCGGCACCGGGTGCGGTATCCAGGCGGTGCACGCCGCTTCCTACGCCGAGATCGTGACCGCCACCGATGTCAATCCGCGGGCGCTCTGGCTGGCGCAGGCCACCGCGGCCCTCAACGAACTCGATCTCGAACTGGTCGAAGGGTCGTGGTTCGAGCCGGTGGCCGGGCGTCGTTTCGATCGGGTGGTGGCCAATCCGCCGTTCGTCGTCGGACCGGCCCGTATCGAACACACCTACCGCGACTCCGGCCTCGCCCTCGACGGCGCCAGCGAACTCGTGATATCGCGCACACCGGAGCTGCTGGCGCCGGGCGGCACGGCGGCGATGCTCTCCGCCTGGGTTCATCGCGAGGACCAGGACTGGCGGCAGCGGGTATCCGGGTGGCTCCCCGATCACGGGATCGACGCCTGGGTCGTTCAGCGCGATATCGCCGATCCGGCCCTCTATGTCGGCACCTGGCTGCGGGACGCGGGTGCCGACCCGCGCGGCCGCGAGGCCCAGGAACGTGCCGAGACCTGGTTGCGGGCCTTCGACGAGGCAGGCGTCACCGGGATCGGATTCGGTTTCGTCTACCTGCGCGCCCACGACGGTCCCACCGAACTGCTCGCCGAAGACCTCACCCACGGTTTCGACGATCCACTCGGTGCGGAGGTCTTCGACTATTTCGAGCGTTCGGCCTGGTTACGCCGGGTCGCTGCGGATCCGGAGGTGGCCTGGCGCGCCCGCTACCGGGTGGATCCGGCCACCGCGCTCGAACGGGTCTCGGTGCCGGGTGAACAGGGCTGGGAGCAGCGGATCGCCCGTCTGCACCGCGGCGACGGACCCCGCTGGCAGCACGAAGTGGACGAGACCACCGTCTCCCTGCTGGCGGGAATGCGGCCGGACGGCCTGCCGTTGTACGAGCTGATCGAACTGCTGGCATTGTCCCAGGGATCCGACGAGGCGGATCCGGAATTCGCCGAGGCAGCGCTGGGAGTGGTCACCGGTCTCGTACGGCACGGGCTGGTGCGTCCCACCTAGGAGCCGAACGCGCGGCATCCGGGTTTCCCGCTCGGTGGATGGGTTTCCGTTCTCAGGAACTTCTCAGAACGCAATGGCGATAACCGCAGTTCAGAGCGGTTTATCCGCGCCCGGCGAGGGAACTTTCCCACTGTCGGGTCCGTTGTTCGGAGTGAGACACCACCGACAGGAGGCAAGTCATGACAAGCCCCGCCACCACTCGTGTGCGCCCCAGTGATTCGGACCTCGACGCTCAGAGCCCCGCCGCCGACCTGGTACGCGTGTACCTGAACGGGATCGGACGGACCGCACTGCTCACGGCTGCCGACGAAGTCGAACTGGCCAAGCGCATCGAGGCGGGTCTCTATGCCCAGAACCTGCTGGAAACCGGCAAGCGGCTGTCGGCGACCCGCAAACGTGATCTGGCGATCGTCGTCCGCGAGGGTCAGGCGGCGCGGTCACATCTGCTGGAGGCCAACCTGCGCCTGGTCGTCTCGCTCGCCAAGCGGTACACGGGCCGCGGTATGCCCCTGCTGGACCTCATCCAGGAGGGAAATCTGGGCCTCATCCGCGCGATGGAGAAGTTCGACTACGCCAAGGGCTTCAAGTTCTCCACCTACGCCACCTGGTGGATCCGCCAGGCCATCACCCGCGGAATGGCGGATCAGAGCCGTACCATCCGGCTCCCGGTCCACCTCGTGGAGCAGGTCAACAAACTCGCCCGGATCAAGCGCGAACTGCATCAGCAGCTGGGCCGGGAAGCCACCGACGAGGAACTCGCGAACGAATCCGGTATCGCGGTGGAGAAGATCGCCGATCTCCTGGACCACAGCCGGGACCCGGTGAGCCTGGATATGCCGGTCGGCAACGACGAAGAGGCACCGCTGGGCGATTTCATCGAGGATTCCGAGGCCACCTCGGCCGAGAGCGCGGTGATCGCCGGTCTGCTGCATCACGACGTGCGCAGCGTGCTGAACACCCTCGACGAACGCGAACAGCAGGTCATCCGGCTCCGTTTCGGGCTCGACGACGGGCAGCCGCGCACGCTGGACCAGATCGGCAAGTTGTTCGGGCTGTCGCGCGAGCGGGTTCGCCAGATCGAGCGTGAGGTCATGTCCAAGCTCCGCAAGGGCGAACGGGCCGACCGCCTGCGCGCCTACGCCAGCTGATCCCACCCACCATTGCGAGGGCCGCCCGCCGACCAGCGGGCGGCACGCCGCCGCACGAACGCGCCGGTTCCCGTTGCGCCCGCGGCGAAAAGGTCGTCCACCCCCTGTCTGCTCTCCGCATCACCGGAACCCTTTGAGCCGGTGGCCCTTTCGGGTCGCCTCGCCGGCCGGCCGACGCGCCCGTCCCTCATCCGGGCAGCGCGGCCGGCCGGCACCCCTCCGGGTGGCCCGGAGCCGCTGCGCGCCACGACCTCCGGTAGCCGCCGGCAAGGCACACCGCTCCCCGACCACATGCGGGCGGGCAACCCACTGAGGCGTTGCGCCCGGCCTATCCGAGCCTGCGCGGTCCGGTATCGAAACGGCTGGGTTGCGGGCCGATCCGGGCGCGCGCGTACAGGATCGCGGCGGACTCCGGTGCCGCCAGCACCGGTTCACAGGACAGTTCCCGCAATTCGGGCAGATCGTCGAACATGGCCGAAATACGTTGTGTCAGTTCGATGAGGGCGTCCTTGTCCACCCGCGGGCTCGCCGGGGTTCCGCTGAGCAGCGGCGCGGCGCGGGGCGCGTCGATGAGTGCGGCGGCCTCGCGCCGCGACAGCGGTAGAGCGCGAAAGGCCCGATCCCCGAGCAGTTCGATGATGGGCCCGGAGAGCCCGAACTCGATCACCGAGCCGAACGCCGGATCGTCCTGCACCTTCACCACACATCCGACGCCCTTGGGTGCCATCCGCTGGATATGCAGCAGCGGATCCCCGCACAGCTCCACCAGATCCCGGTAGGCCTGCCGGACCGCCTCGGGCCGCCACAGATCCAGTCGCACCCAGCTCATATCCGGGCGGCGCCGCCAGGCCTCGTTGGTCGCTTTCGCCGCCACCGGGTAGCCGAGTTCCTCGGCCGCGGCCACCGCGCCGTCGGCATCGCGGACCGCGCGGAACTCCACCACCGAGATGCCGTAACAGCCGAGCAGCGTGACCGTCTCGTCGTCGCTCAGCCGGCGCCCGGCGGGGTCGGCCGACCATGTCCCCATCAACTCGATCGCGCGCGCGGTATCGATACCCGCGGGGCGCCCCTGCTCCGCCCCGGACGCTCCGTCGCCGGACACCGACACCGGCAGGTCCCGCCAGCGGGCATACCGGTGCACCCGGGCCAGTGCGCGTACCGCCCGGGCGGGATCGGGAAACGACGGTATGGACCCCCGGACCGCCGCCGCTCCCGGACCCCGCACCGCCAGCAGATTCGGGATTCCGTCGCCGCCGGCGAACGTGGTCAGCACCGGTTTGGGTACCTCGGCAGAGGCCACGGCCGCCCGGATCGCCTCCGCGTATCCCGCCTGCGGCAGCGGGATGGGTGGCGCGAAGATGACGATGACCGCATCGGTGTCCTCCGACCGCAGCGCGGCGGTCACCGCGGTGTGGTAGTCGCCGGGGGTGGCCTGCGGACCCAGATCCACCGGGGCCGGCACGCTCAGGCCCTCACTGCGTGCGGCATCGGAGGTCAGCCAGTTGAGCGCCGTGCTGTTGCCGACGACCGCGGGCCGCGGTCCCCGGGGCAGCGGCTGATATCCCAGCAACGCCGCGCAGTCGAACATCTCCGAGATCGAATCCGCCTGGACGATGCCGGATTGGGCGAACAGGTCCCGCACCACGGACCGGTCAAGTTCGCCGCCCGAGCCGCGGGCGGCGAGCCGGCTCGGGCTGACCGCCACGATGGGCTTGTGCCGGGCGACGCGGCGGGCGATGCGAGAGAATTTGCGCGGGTTACCGAAGCTCTCGAGATACAGCAGGATCACCTCGGTGGCCGGATCGGTATCCCAGTACTGCAGCAGGTCGTTTCCGGAGACGTCGGCGCGGTTACCGGCGGATACGAAAGTCGACAGGCCGAGGTTGCGGGCCGCCGCCTCGGCCAGGATCGCGACCCCCAGCGGACCGGACTGGCAGAAGAAACCGATCCGCCCCCGGCCGGGTAGCAGCGTGGCCAGGGTGGCGTTCAGCCCGACCGCGGGATCGGTATTGGCGATGCCCAATGCGCTCGGCCCCACCACCCGCATTCCGTGACCGCGGGCCGCGGCGACCAGATCCGCCTCCGCCACCAGACCCTGCTCCCCGGTCTCACCGAATCCGGCCGACAGTACGAGCAGGCCCTTGACGCCCTTGGCCATGCAGTCGTCGAGAACCGACCCGATCGAATCCGCGGGCACGGCCACCACCGCGAGATCCACCTCGTCGGGAATATCCCGCACCGTCGGATAGGCGTGTACCCCGCGTACCGACCGCCGCCCGGGGTTCACCGGGTACACCGCGCCCTGGAACGATCCGTCCAGCAGATTGGCCAGCACCACCCCGCCGACCCGCCCGGTGCTGGGCGTCGCACCGATCACCGCCACCGAATCGGGAGCCAGCAGATTGCCCACACTGCGCGCCTCCGAGGCACGTTCGCGGGCGTCGCGCACCGAACGCAGCGCCTCGGTGGGGTCGATGGCGAACTCCAGATGCAGCACCGAACCGTCCCGGCTCCGCTCCACCTGGTAGCCGGCCTCCCGGAACACGGTCACCATGACGACGTTCTCCGCCAGTACCTCGGCGACGAAGGTGTCGATGCGGTTCTCCGCGGCGGCGCCGGCGAGATGCTCCAGCAGGATCGAGCCGAGGCCCCGGCCCTGGTGTTCGTCGGCGACCACGAAGGCGACCTCGGCCGCCCGCGAACCCGTCCGATCGAGCAATTCGTAACGGCCCACGGCGATGATCGAATCCCCGAGCACGATCGCCAGGCCGACCCGGTCGTGGTAGTCGAGATGGGTGGTGCGATACAGATCTTTGGGCGATATCCGCGGGTAGGGCCCGAAATAGCGCAGGTACCGGGTGCGCTCGGACAGTGCGGTGTGGAACCGCTGCAATTCATCGGCATCGGCCGGGGTGAGCGGGCGTAACCGGACCACACCGCCGTCGGAGGCCAGGACATCCGCGTGCCAGTGCTGGGGTGCGGGCGCCGGATCGTCGGGGACGCTGTCGGCCGGTTCAGTCACGCGGATCCTCCGGATCGAGGCCGAGCGGGCCGAAGCACGCTCGGCGAGTGGCGAGCACGGCGGTATCGATCGCGCGCTGGGCACGGTCGAATCCGGCGTCCCCGGTTTCCGCGGTACCGCCCGGTCCGTCCCAGGGCCGGAAGGCGATGTCCACACCGTCGCCCATGGTCCGGGGCGGCGATACTCGCGGCCTGTCGGTCTGCACGAGATCGATCCAATCCTGCGGTATCGGGGTCGCCGGGTCCACCGGACGGTCCAGCGCGATGGCCAGCAGATGCGTCCAGGCCCTGGGCACCACCCGCACCAGCCCGTATCCGCCGCCGCCCACGGCCAGCCACCGCCCCTCGGCGCACCGGTCCGCCAGTTCCCGCATCGCCGTGAACGCCGCCCGCTGTCCCTCGATCCCGAGTTCGAGGTCGGCGAGCGGATCCTCACGATGGGTGTCGACCCCGCACTGGCTGATCACGATCTGCGGCCGGAACGCCTCGACCGCGCCGGGAACCACCGCGTGGAAGGCACGCAGCCACTGCGGGTCCCGGGTGCCCGGCAGTACCGGCAGATTGATCGCGGTCCCGTCTCCGGGCCCGCTGCCGGTCTCCTCGGGCCAGCCGGTATTCGGCCACAGGGTCGCCGGATGCTGGTGGATCGATACGGTCAGCACCCGCGGGTCGCGGTAGAAGGCGCGCTGGACACCGTCACCGTGATGGACGTCCACGTCGAGATAGGCGATCCGGTCGAACCCGTGGTCCAGCAGCCACGCGATGGCCACCGCGGCGTCGTTGTACACGCAGAAACCCGCCGCCCGGGCGGGCATGGCGTGATGCATACCACCGCCGATGCTCACCGCCCGCCGGGTCGCGCCGGTGGCGATGGCCCGCGCCGCGGCCAGAGTTCCGCCGACGATCACCGACGCGGCCTCGTGCATCCGCGGAAACACCGGATTGTCCGCGGACCCCAGCCCGTAGGGCGGGTCGGCCGGCGGGTCGCCCGGAACAGGAGGCGGTTCGGCGCGGCGGACCGCCTCGATGTAGTCCGCAGTGTGCACGCGGAGCAGTTCGGCGTCACCGGCGGGGCCGGGCCGCAGCGGCTCCACGCCGTCGAGGACCCCGAGCGCTCCGGCCAGCGCCATCGTGTAGCTCAGCCGCACCGGTTTCATCGGATGCTCGGGGGTCCAGGAATAGTCCAGGAACCGATCCGTCCACACGACGCTGCCCGCGTATCCGGAATCACGGTTCCCGTCCGGCGGTGAAGTGGCCATGATCGCAACCGTAACGGGA
>NZ_JBSFRU010000073.1:0-22065 GCF_053589395.1 Nocardia sp. NPDC003345 | reverse complement strand
GTCCGGAATTCCAGCACCTCGAGCACCTCGGTGCGGATGCGGGCGTCGGCCAGCTGGGCCGCGAAATGCGGATCGGCGCTGAGCGGGTTGCCGTCGCGACCGGGCTGGGTGGCCGCGGCGGTCGCGATGTTCTCGGCCATCGCCTGCAGCGCGGGCGCCATCGCGCCACCACCGCGTTCGTGGACCAGCAGGTATTTCGCGACGGTCCAGCCGTCGTCGATCCGCCCGAGCACATTGCTCTTGGGGACCCGCACGTTATCGAAGAAGATCTGATTCTGGACCTGCTCACCGGAGCTCATGACCAGCGGCCGGATCTCGATACCGGGCGAGGTCATATCCATCAGCAGGAAGGTGATGCCCTGCTGTTTGCGGCCTTCGCGAGAGGTCCGGACCAGGGAGAAGATCCAGTTCGCCTCGGTGGCGTGGGTGGTCCAGATCTTGCTGCCCGAGCAGACGAAGTCTTCGCCGTCGGCGACCGCCGACATATTCAGGGCCGCGAGGTCGGATCCGGCCTCGGGCTCGGAGTAGCCCTGACAGAAGAAGACCTCGCCGGTGAGGATGCGCGGCAGGAAGTATTTCTTCTGTTCCTCGGTGCCGAACGCGATCAACGCCGGGGCAACCATCCGGATACCCATCGGCGAGAGCGCGGGCGCGCCCGCCAGGGTGAGTTCGCGGCTGAAGATGTAGTGCTGAGTGAGCGACCATTCACAGCCGCCCCACTCGACCGGCCAGTGCGGCGCCGCCCAGCCCCGCTC
This sequence comes from Nocardia sp. NPDC003345, assembly GCF_053589395.1. Taxonomy (NCBI): domain Bacteria; kingdom Bacillati; phylum Actinomycetota; class Actinomycetes; order Mycobacteriales; family Nocardiaceae; genus Nocardia; species Nocardia sp. NPDC003345. The sequence goes on along the minus strand of NZ_JBSFRU010000073.1, from coordinate 21,310 downwards.
GTGCAGGACGCGCTGCCATTCCAGGCTCGCCTCGTGGTCGGAGTAGACACTCGTCATCAACCGGCCCGCGGTGCTCACCTCGGGCGTCAGCTTCTCGGCAAGGAACGCCCGTACCTCGTCTCGGAAGGCCTTGTCGGCCTCCGACCAGTCGTAATCCATACACGCTCCCGAAGGCTTCATGCGTCGTCGCAGCAGGCCCGGCGACTACCGGTGCCACTGCGAATGTAGCCACGCCGCTCGCCCCGAGTCAAACTGAAGGCACGTGCCCTCAAAGGTTCGGAAATACTCCGGCCGGTTACCCGCAATTCTCGAAGATCGCCTTCGCGTAGCCCACGGATTGGTACACATAGTCGTAGGCCCACCGGGGGATCGACAGCCCCGGCCGGGTGTCCACGAACAGCAACTCCCCGTCCCAGCATTTGCCCATGACGTACCGCGCCCGCGAGATATGCGGGGTGAAGGTGACCACGATGACCCGCCGCCAGCCGTGCGCGCGCGCCTGCTCTGCCAGATAGCGGGCCTCGCCCCGGGTCGTCCGCGGCGCGGGATCGAAACAGGTGACCTCGAAGCTGTACCCACCGTGGCAGATCCGGTTGATCAGCGGGCTGTCCTCGTAGGGATTGGAGATGAGGACCCGCGGCGCGTAACCCTCGTGCGCCAGCCGCAGGCCCAGCGCCTCCCGGCCGTCGTGCGCGCCACCGAGTACCAGGATCGCGTCGGCCGGGGCGGGCTCCTCGCGCTGCGGCCGGACATACACGGGCCACAGCGCGAGCACCACGACCGCGACGACTACGACCGTCACCGCGGCGAGGACGAGTCTGTGGCGCATCGCCGCGATCCTAACCGGCACGGCCGATCCGGCCCCCACGCCCGGCCGGAACCGGGCGGCGAACCGCCCCGACCTGCTCCGGCCCAGGTCGGCACCCCTCGTCGTCGGGTGTACATCTGCTGTTGCCCGGCACCTCGCCTCGGTTTTCTGGTGTGGCCATCGGCGGGGCTTACCACTGGATCATGCGATGCACAGTCTTCGGAACCGGGTACCTGGGGGCCACGCACGCAGCGTGTATGGCCGAACTCGGACACGATGTACTCGGAGTCGATATCGACCCGGGCAAGGTCGCGAAACTCTCCGACGGGGTGACCCCCTTCTACGAGCCCGGCCTGGACGCGGTACTACGCCGTAATCTCGACGCCGGACGGCTCCGGTTCACCACCTCCTATCAGGAAGCCGCCGACCACGCGGATGTGCACTTCCTCGGGGTCGGCACACCGCAGAAGAAGGGCGAGTACGCGGCCGACCTCAAATACGTGCACGCCGTGGTCGACACCCTCGCCCCGCTGGTCACCCGGCCGTCGGTCATCATCGGCAAATCGACCGTGCCGGTGGGTACCGCCGCCGAGCTCGGCCGCCGCGCCCGCGCGCTGAGCCCGGATATCGAGGTGGCCTGGAACCCGGAATTCCTGCGCGAGGGATTCGCGGTGCGCGACACCCTGCGACCTGATCGGCTGGTGCTCGGCGTGGACCGCGAGCGGGAACGGTCCGGCTGGGTGCGGGAGGTGGTCGAGGAACTCTACGCCGACCTCCTCGCCGCCGAGGTCCCCTTCCTGCTCACCGATCTGGCGACCGCAGAGCTGGTCAAGGTCTCCGCGAACGCCTTCCTCGCGACCAAGATCTCGTTCATCAACGCGGTCTCGGAGGTCTGCGAAGCGACCGGCGCGGACGTCACCGTCCTGGCCGACGCACTCGGCTACGACGCCCGGATCGGACGCCGGTTCCTCAACGCCGGGGTCGGTTTCGGCGGCGGTTGCCTGCCCAAGGACATCCGCGCGTTCATGGCCCGGGCCGGCGAGCTCGGCGCCGACCACGCCCTGGCCTTCCTGCGCGAGGTCGACAACATCAATATGCGCCGCCGCACCAAGATGGTGGATATGGCGGCCCGGGCCTGCGGCGGTTCGCTACTGGGCGCCAACGTCGCGGTCCTGGGCGCGGCCTTCAAACCGGAATCCGACGACGTCCGGGATTCACCGGCGCTGAACGTGGCGGGCATGATCCAGTTGCACGGCGCGGTGGTCACCGTCTACGACCCCAAGGCGCTGGAGAACTCGCGCCGGGTCTTCCCCACACTGAGTTACGCGACCTCGGTGACGGAGGCCTGTGAACGTGCCGATGTAGTGCTTCTGCTCACCGAATGGAAGGAATTCGTGGAGCTCGCGCCCCGGGATCTGAACGGGGTGGTGCGGACCAGATCGATCATCGACGGGCGCAACTGTCTCGATCGAGACGCCTGGCGCTCGGCCGGATGGGTGTACGCCGGGCTGGGTACACCGTAGAGTCGGGGTGAGCGAGCCGGGGCCCCCGCGGCATCGGTTCCTGCCTCCCGTGACAACGGGACCGGGCGGTACTGTCGGAGGAGTCATCTGGTTCGGGGGATGAGCCGTCATCGTCGACCGGTTGGCGCTCGCATATCGTGAAGCGGGAAGTACAGATGGGCTGCCGATGAGTTCAGTTCTGGGTGTGTCGGTGGGGGCCGGCGCGATCCGCTTGGCGCGCCCGCCGGCGGGCGACGCGTCCGCGACGGACCCCGAATCGTTCGAGCAACGGACATTCGTGGTGCCGCCGGAAACTCCGAGCGCGGAACGTGCCGCGCTATCGGTCGCCGCCGCCCTGAACTCGAACCCCACCATCGCCGCGACCGTCCTGGCCTGCCGTGGCGAACACCAGGCCCGGGCCATGCGCGTGGCCATGGCCGAGCAGGGTCTGCACGAATACACCCTCGTACCCGATATCGAAGCGATCCTGGAATTCGCGGTCACCTCCGGTGCCCTGCAGGGCGTGAACACCCTCGCCGTCTACGATCTCGGCGCTTCGGGCCTGTCGGTGACGGTCGTGGACACCGCGACCCGCGAGGTGCTGCACACCGAGCGCACCGGCGATATCAGCGGTGAATATTTCGATTCACTGGTCCGCGAGCAGCAGATCAACTCCGGGCGGATCGCGCATCCGCCGGATCCCGCCGATCTGATGCGGCTCGACGCGCTGTGCCGCGCCGCGAAGGAACGGCTCTCCGCCAGCAACGCGGTCGCCCTGCCCAGCGACTTCGGGCCGGTACTGCTCACTCAGGAGAATTTCACCGCGCTGATCGCCCGGGCCGTCGAGGTGTCGGTGCACTCGACGCGGGAGGTCATCACGCGGTCGGGGGTTCCGGTCCAGGCACTGCTGGCGGTGGGCGGCGGTGTACGTATCCCACTGGTGAGCCGGACCCTGCGCGATATTCTCGAGATCCCGGTGCTGGTACCACCGGAACCGGAGGTCGCGACCGCCCGCGGCGCCGCACTGCTGGCCCGCAAGGGACCGGACGCGCGTACCACGACCAACCCGGCGGCCCTCGATTCCGGCCCGATCCCCGGGCCGCGAGCGGATTCCGGTGCGCACACCCAGGCCACCGTGACCCCCGCACCGTTCCCGCCCACCCGGTCCGACCCCCCTCCCCGGCTGCCCCCGCCCGCCCAGACCATCCCGGTTCCCACTCACACCGCCCGGAGCCTGGTCACCCCGTCGCCGTTCGCGCCGGCGGCCCCGGGCCCGGCGGCCTCCGGGTCGTCCACCTCCGACACCGCGCGCAACGTTTCCGCGCCGTCCGGCGAAGGTGCCCACGCGCACTCCGGCTCCCACGAACTGCCGGCCGCGACCGCGACCCTGCGAACGACCGGCCCCCAGCCGGTACTCGCGCCGGCGACCGATCCATACCCGTCCGTGCCCGGCCTCTACCCGCCGGTGCCGCAAGCGGGCATCTTCGGCCCGCCGGCGGGGTCGCCCACCACCGGCCCCGGGCCGCGCCCGCTGCTCGCCCCCGCCTCGACCCCGGCACCCGAGAGCGATACCGTCGCTCTCGCACCGGAATCGGACCCCGCGAAGCCTTCGAAAACCGCCGCTCCGCAGAAGCTGTCACCGGCGGAGGACCCGCCGACGGTCGCGCTGCGGATCCCGGCCAAACTGCTGCCCCGCCGGTCCTTCGACGTTCCGCCGCGGCGCGGCCGCGAACTCGGTGTCGCGGCGGTGGCGGTGAGCGCCCTGGTAGTGGTGGCCGCGATCGGTATCGGCCTCGGCTACGGGCAGCATATGTTCCGGCAGGAGTCGACCACGGTGGAGAGCACCACCCAGGCACCCTCCACCACGGCGAACACCCGCACCGCCGCGCCCGCACCGGTCACCACGACCCCGCCGGAACACGAATCGCTGGCCGAGCCGCCACCGGTGGTGGCCCCGCGGGAAACCGAGGCGCCGACCACCACGGCCGGGCCGAACACCTTCCAGGTCCCCGGGCTGCCGCCGATCGTCGTCCCGACCATCCCGCCCGAGGCACTACCCTTCCCCCGTCCGCCGCGCTGACCGCCGTTCGTGCCGACGGCCGCGGCGTCGCTCAGAACTCGCCGTATCCCGGCCGCGGCGGACGCCGAGGTGGAATCGGCCCACGAATTCCCTGCTGCTCCCCGGGCCGGGGCCGCTGCTGCGGATCCGGCTGCCGCGGGCCCGGCTGCGGTGGCCCCGGCTGGGGCGGATCCGGTCGTTGTGTACCGGGCCCGGGCGCGCCGGTTCGTCCGATACCGCGCGGGTCGGTCGCCCCACCGGATGACCGTCCTCGCGGCGGCCGTTCGCCCGGCTCCCGGGGTACCCGCGGTTGTTCCCCGGTGGTCGGCCACGGCTCGTACCCGCGTCCGGACCTGCTGCGCCGCCCGGTCGGCGACTCGGCGTCCGGCCGGGCGACCTTGCGATGGGACCCGGTATCGGCACGCTTGTTCCCCTTCGGACGGCCCGCGGGATCCGGGCGCCGCTGGGAGCCGAACGGTTTGGCGAGCAGCACGGCGATACCGGTGGTGAGCGGCACCGACAGTGCCAGGCAGATGCCGCCGACCGCCGACCGCGCGATTTCGATCGCCACCGCGTCGCCCACGAGGACGTCGCGGATCGGCCGGCCCGCGACACTGAACAGCAGCAGCAGCGGCAGCGCACCACCGGCGTAGGCGAGCACCAGGGTGTAGACCGTACTGGCGATATGGTCGCGCCCGACCCGCATGGCCGCGGCGAAAATCTCCCGCCGGGTGGCTTTCTTGTCCAGCTCCGCGAGTTCGAAGGCCGCGGAGGCCTGGGTGATCGTCACATCGTTGAGCACACCGAGCGAGCCGATGATGAACCCGGCCAGCAGCAGACCGGTGATGCTGACATGTTCGATATAGGTCGCGACATTGGTGTTCTGTTCTTCGGAAAGCCCCGTGAGCGTGGTCGATTCGATGGCCAGCCAGGACAGCAGCGCCGCGATGAGCATCGAGGTCAGCGTGCCCAGTAGCGCCGAACTGGTGCGCAGGTTCACCCCGTGCGCGAGATACAGCACGGCATAGAGGATGAGCGAACCGGACACCAGCGCAACAGGTATGGCGGGCTTACCGTCCAGCAGCGCCGGCAGCAGGAACACCACCAGCACCGCGAACGCGAAGACGAGCCCGATCAGGGCCCGGAGCCCGCGCCACCGGGCGACCACCACGATCACGACGATGAAGGCCGCGACCAGCACACCCAGCGGGTAGCCGCGGGCGTAGTCGTCGAACGAGTACAGCGGAGTCCCGTCGGGGGCCGCTTGACGCACGATCCGCAGCTCGTCGCCGGCGGCGAGATCGGGTTGCCCCGGCCCGGGAGCGATTTCCAGCAGAGTGTGTTTGCCCTCGTGCGGCCCGGATTCGATCTCGATCAGGCTGCGCTGGCAGTCGTAGACCTGCGCGGCCGGCGGCTGCGGCTCGCCCTCGAACACCCGCCCGATGGACTGGCTGCCGCAGGCGCCGAGGTCTTGACGGATCACCGTGCCGGCTTCGGTGACCACCGCGGAACCGTCGGCGTTCTGCATCGGCAGCGGGATATCCACCTGCTGGCGATCGGGCCACAGGGCGATGGTCGCGATAACCACGACGATGCCGATCGCGACCAGCAATCCGACCACGACCCGGGCCGCGGTCGCGCCGATGGCGATCGGCCGGGAATGGTCGTGATGGTGATGGTGGTCGCTCACCCCGGCCAGCCTAGAGGATGCGCCGACAGCTCATACGTCCGGCGGATAGGCCATACGCAGCGAGTTCGCCGTGGACGGGCGGATTTTTCCGGGAGCTTCGGGAAGGGGCGGCGGAGAGCAGGGGGATGTCTCCGCCGCCCGGGGCCGGCGCCCAGGGGGGGTAGGCGGCCTAACCCGAGGACCAGGTTGCCCAGGGGGGGTAGACAACCTGGCCGGGCACTCGAAGTGCCGATGCCCACTGTACACACAGGATCTGGATTTATGCCAGTGGTTCAGTAATTCCGCAATAATCCGGACGGAGGGTCTGTTTTTGGGCGTGATTACCCGCCCCACTACTGGCGATAGCCCGCCAGGAAGTTGCCGAAACGCTCGATGGCAACAGCCAGATCGCGGGCCCAGGGCAGGGTCACGATGCGCAAATGATCATGGTGGGGCCAGTTGAAACCGGTGCCCTGCACCATCAGGATCTTTTCCTGCAGCAGCAGGTCCTGCACCAGTTTCTCGTCGTCGTGGATCTCGTGGACCTCGGGGTCCAGCCTAGGGAACGCATACAGCGCCCCTTTGGGTTTCACGCACGACACGCCGGGAATGGCGTTCAAGCGCTCCCATGCCACATCCCGCTGCTCCAGCAACCGGCCGCCGGGCAGAATCAGATCCTCGATGCTCTGGTATCCGCCCAGTGCGACCTGAATGGCATGCTGGGCGGGCACATTCGGGCACAGGCGCGAGGACGCCAGCAGGTCGACACCCTCGAGGAATCCACTCGCGTGCTCCTTGGGTCCGGTGATGGCCAGCCACCCCGACCGGTACCCCGCCACGCGATAGGCCTTCGACAGCCCGTTGAACGTGAGACACAGCAGATCGGGAGCCAGCGTCGCCAGCGAGATGTGCTTGGCGTCGTCGTAGAGGATCTTGTCGTAGATCTCGTCGGCGAGCAGCAGCAACCGGTGTTTGCGGGCCAGATCCACCAGTTGCTGCAGGACCTCAGCCGAGTACACGGCACCGGTGGGGTTGTTGGGGTTGATCACCAGCAGCGCCTTGGTGCGATCGGTGATCTTTGATTCGATATCGGCGATATCGGGCTGCCAGCCGATGCTCTCATCGCACAGGTAGTGCACCGGGGTGCCGCCGGCGAGGCTGGTCATGGCCGTCCAGAGCGGGTAGTCCGGGGCCGGGATGAGCACTTCGTCGCCGTTGTCCAGCAGCGCCTGCATGGTGATGGTGATCAGCTCGGAGACGCCGTTGCCGAGATAGACGCTGTCCACATCCAGTTCCGGGAAGCCCGGGACCAGCTCATAGCGGGTCACGATCGCGCGCCGGGCGGGCAGGATTCCCTTGGACTCGGAGTATCCCTGCGCGTTCGGCAGGGCGGCGATCATATCCCGCATGATCACATCGGGGGCCTCGAACCCGAAGGGCGCGGGGTTGCCGATATTGAGTTTCAGGATCCGGTGTCCCTCGGATTCCAGCCGCGCCGCATGCGCGTGTACCGGCCCCCGGATCTCGTAGACGACGTTCTGCAGCTTCTTGGACTGCTCCAGGATCCGGGGCGCGGGGTGCGGATGGCCAGTACTCACCCGATCCATGGTGCCACCCGCCGCAACCCGATATCGGTCCCGGCCCCGCCTCGTGCAGTACCGTTGTCGCTGGACAGAGGCAGAGGAGAGCCAGGTGGGGCGGTCGCTGGTGAGCGGCGAGGTATTCGCGGGTTATCGCATCGAACGACTACTCGGCGCCGGCGGGATGGGCGAGGTGTTCCTGGCCAGGGACCTGAATCTGCCCCGGCTCGTGGCCTTGAAAGTGCTCGATCGCAGCCGGGGCGCCGACCCCGGCCTGGCGGGTCGTTTCCGGCGCGAAGCCGATACCGCCGCACGACTGTCCCACCCGAATATCGTCGCGGTGCACGCGCGTGGCGAACACGACGGCCGGCTGTGGATCGCGATGGAGTACGTCGACGGCACCGACGTGGGCGAACTGCTGCATGATGGGCCGCTGGAACCGGCCCGCGCGGTTCGCGTGCTCGAAGACGCGGCCGCCGCGCTGGACCACGCGCACCGATCCGGGGTGCTGCACCGCGATGTGAAACCCGCGAACATCCTCGTGACCGCCGGCCCTCGGGAGCGAGCGCTGCTCGCCGATTTCGGTATCGCGAAAAGCCTCGACGAATCGACCGGACTCACCCGCACCGGTGAGGTCTTCGCCAGCCTGCGCTACGCGGCGCCCGAGCAGTTCACCGAGGCGGCCGTCGATCATCGCGCCGATATCTACGCGCTCGGCGGCACGCTGCACCATATGCTCACCGGCTCCCACCCGTACCCGGGAACCAGTTCGGCCCAGCTCATCCACAGTCACCTGAACCGTCCGGCGCCGGTACCGAGCGCACTGGACCCGCGACTTCCGCGCGCCTTCGATGTGGTGATCGCTCGCGCCATGGCCAAGGAACCCGCCGATCGATTTCCGAGCTGCGGTGATCTCGCCGCTGCCGCGGCCGCCGCGCTCACCGGCGCCGGTACCCGATCCACCACCACCGCCTATTCCGGGCCACCGGCGAACTCCGGCCCCATCCCGCCGTCGCCGCCTGCCGCCCGATCACAGCCCGCCCCGGCCGCTGTGGCCGACCGGACGGCCCGCAGTCACTCATCGCGCGAGGTACTGCCCGAGCGGGGCACCGGAGGTCGCGACACCGACCCCGGCGTCCGCACCGGCCCCGGACCGGATGGGCCGGCCGCGCGACCGCCGGCCGGCGCCCGCCCCACCGCGCGCCGTAGACGTCGGCGTTTCACCCTCGCGCTGCTCACCGTGTTCGCGGTGGCCGTGGCGGTGTGCGGGACCGGAGTCGTCGCAGTGGATACGGTCCGGGGTCCGGTGGTGGAGCGTCTGCACAAGGCCCGCGAACTGACCGGGGGTTTCGTGCACCGGGTGAAGGGCGCCGTACACGACCTGGTGTTCCTGAACGATGATCCCGCACCGGCGCCACCCCGGCGCCCGGTGCCCCCTAGCGGTTTCCCGCCGGGACAATGATTCCTGCGTGAAACAGGTGCGCAGACGCTCCGCATCTTCCAGACGGCGCTCGACGATCCCGTTTGCCTCCATAGTCCGCAGCTAGACACCGCCCGGCGGAAGCCCACGGGTCACGGTCGATCCGCAGAACTCTTCTATCCGCTCGTCCAGATTGCGTGCCTCGGCGACACCGTGAAAGGCGGGAGCGCAGATGCGGCGGCGGAGCCCGGTGAGGCGCTCCTCCAGTTGCGCGATGCGTTTGTCCTGGTCGAGTGCGAGCACGGGGTGCAGCGCCGCGGCCGCTCCGTCCAGGCTGCCGTTGATCAGGTGCGCGGCCGCAGAATCGACCCGTGCCAGCGCCTCGGCCCCGTAGGAACGCTGGTGCGCCGGGCCGGTGCGGTAGAGCTCGAGGGTGCGTTCGGTCGCGGCCAGCGCGGGCTCGGCCATTCCCAGATGGATATAGGTGGCGCCCGCGTAGTAACTGGCCTTGGCGTCGGGGAAACCGAAGACGCCGCCCACCTCGTCGTGCAGGGTGTCCGACCGAGCACCCTCGCTCGCGTCGGCGGCGGCCCGGATGCACCGCTCGGTATCGTCGGCGCTCCCGATCTTCGACCAGATCCGGGCCTCGATATTGTGCAGCCGCACCGCGGCACTGGCCGAATCCGCGTACTGCTGCCCGCTCTGGGCCAGTTGCAGTGCCCGGTGCGGCCGTTCGGACCAGTATTCGATCAGCGCGTGCATACCGCGGGCCCAGGCCCGTAATCCGTTGTGACCGCATATTTCCGCGTAGGCCCAGGCTGCCCGGATCTGTTCACCGGCCGCGTCCAGGTAGCCCAGATCGGTGCTGGCGTTGGCGAGCAATCCCGACAGCGAACCGGCGAGCAGGTAGAGGTGGCCGGTATCGGCGGGCCGCTGATTCCCTTCCAGCAGCCGGTACACCCGGCGCCGTACCCGCAGCATCTCCACCATCATCGGCATCGGCGGGGTGGACAGGTAGTCGTTGGCGATCCGGGTTACGTCGGCGTCGAGCTGTTCCAGGGTGCTCGGACCGAGATTGGTGCCCTCGGCCCGGCTCACGTGATCGCTCGCCTCGTGTGCAGCCGCCATGATCAGATCCCTCTCCGAAATCGCCGGCGGCCCGTCGTCGCGGAACGAACCGCCGTCGAGGAGGGCCGAGGGCCCGGCATCACTGGAATTGCCGGCGCCCGCCGGGGTACGAGCCGCGAGCATCGCCGGGCCGCCGTCGGCACCCGGTGTGGACAGGGCCGTGAACCGCGCGCGCTCGACATCGCCGGACCTGGCCAGACAGGTATCGAGGGCAGCCTGGTTGACCGGACGCGGATGGACCCGGATACCCCCGGCCTCCCATTTGGACACCAGTCGTTCGTGCACGCCCAGATGCGCCGCGAACTCCCGGATGCTCATCCGCTTGGCCTCACGGAGCGCCCGGGCCTCCCTTCCAGACCACTGGCCGACCACGTCGTCACCCTTTCCGAACGATTTCCTCTCCAGGGTACGAGCCGAATGTGACTGCAACCACAGGGAAATCCCGAACCTGGCGCAGTGGCAGCGCAAGGGCAGTGGAACGCGAGCGTGTAGGCGGTTCCGGCGCGCCGTAGACCGGGCGATCCTGGAGAAGAAAGGTCGGCGACCACCGTCAGCCGTGGCTCGGCACGCAGGGAGGCCCGGCACGCCAGGAGGCTTCGCACGCAGGACGCAAGGGGATTCACCGTGAACGTGGAAAAGCTCAGAACGGTCGACGATTGGGCCGCCTACTATCGCCACGAATTCGGTCTACCGGCCACCGAACGCGGCGGATTCGTCATGCTGCCGATCACCAGCCGGGCCTGCGTGATCCATCTACCCACCGAACGCGCGCGCGCCGTTCGCGACCTGATGGACTCCCACGAGATCCGGGTTCCCATGCTGGCCCGCCAGGTTCGCTGGAGTTTCCTCGCGTATCCGGATCGCCGTCCGGACCCCGAAGTGGTCGAGATGCTGGGGCGCATCGATATCGATATCCCGGGTGTGGGCAGTGCGGTGATGCTGCCGACCGGAATGGGCCGCTGGAACCGGGAGGGCTGCAACTGGGTGGTGCCCCCCGAACGCGATGGACTGCTGCCGCCGCTGTCGACGGTGATCAACGCGGCGCTGCTGGCCGGAGGCGCCCGGGAATAGCCGGGGATGGGGCTGTGTCCGGCCGCTCACGAGGCGCGCCGGACACAGCCCGCCCCAATCGCCCGGCGGCCTCCACCGCACGGACGCCGCGGCTACCCGGACCCAGCAATTGAGCGATCGCGGCCGTGCCGCACTCGGATCAGCTGTGCGCCAGCAGGATCCGGCGGGCCTCGGGCAGCAGAGTCGGCGCGAAGCGGCGGTGGCCGGGTGCGGCCCGATTCCAGACGGCCGCGCCGATTCGCCGTCGGAAATGCACGAAGGTACTCAGCGAGACACCGCCGGAAGACACCTCCAGCACCAGGTTTCCGTCGATCAGCCATGAGTCGGCCGCGAGCGTGACCCAGCCGTCGCCTCGGCCTGCGACAGCCCATCCCGCGATCTGCCCGGGCGCGGCCGCGTCTTTCAGCCGTAGCCCCAGCAGGCCGCGCCAGACGATCTGCCCTTTGATGCCCGCCGCGTCCCGCAGGGCCGCGCGGGCCCATTCCGCGGGCGTGCCGATCGCCTCGGCATCGGCGGTGGCCAGCACGAATTTGTCCGCGTAGTCGTACGCGGGAATGGTCACGCGTGACCGGGTCGTATCGCCGATCTCGCCGCCCGGGCCGGCGCTGTCCTGGATGCCGTGTGCACCTGGCTGGTTCGTCATGTTCGCAACTCCCTGAGTTGATATACGGTGGCGTATATCAACCGTAGCGCAGATATACGGTGGCGTATAGATGTTGCGACCAGGAAGGACACCTCCGATGGGTAACACCCGAACACCGAGCGCCGGCTGGATCGATGCCGGGCTACAGGCCCTGGCCCGCGGCGGTCCCGGCGCGGTCCGGGTGGAGGCGCTGGCGAAAACACTCGGCGTCACCAAGGGCGGCTTCTACGGCTACTTCGCCGATCGTGACGCGCTACTGGAAGCCATGCTGGACACCTGGGAGCGCCGCAGTGTCGACGAGGTCCTCGACCAGGTGACCGACGCGGGTGGCGACGCCCGGACCAGGATCTACCGGGCCGGCGCACTCACCCTGGCGCCGGAACTACTGCCCATCGACCTGGCGATCCGCGATTGGGCGCGCCGCGACGAAGCCGTGGCCGCCCGCCTGCGCCGGGTGGACAACGAACGGATGCGACTACTCCGCGAGATGATCGGCACCTACTTCACCGATCCGGTCGAGATCGAGGCCCGCAGCGTACTGGCCTTCGCCGCCCGGATCGGGATGCATTTCCTGGCCGCCGACCGGATTTCCGGCCCCGACCCGCGAGCCGTCGAGGCCCGCACCGCCGAGATCGTCCTCGGCGGGCCGGTCGGCGAGAGCGGATTCGTATGAGCTAGGCCGGCGACCGGAAGTTCAGATAGGCCTTCGACGGCGTCGGCCCGCGCTGGCCCTGGTATTTCGACCCGGCCCCGGCGCTGCCGTACGGATTCTCCGCCGGACTGGTCAGCCGGAACAGGCACAACTGCCCGATCTTCATCCCCGGCCACAGCGTGATCGGCAGATTCGCGACATTCGACAGCTCCAGGGTGATGTGCCCGCTGAAACCCGGGTCGATGAAACCGGCGGTCGAATGCGTGAGCAGCCCCAGCCGCCCCAGACTGGACTTCCCCTCCAGCCGCCCCGCCAGATCGTCGGGCAGGCTGCACACCTCCAGCGTGGACCCGAGCACGAACTCACCGGGGTGCAGCACGAACGGCTCCCCGGCAGCGGGCTCCACCAGACTGGTCAGCTCGTCCTGGCGCTGCGCGGGATCGATATGGGTGTAGCGGGTGTTGTTGAACACCCGGAACATCCCGTCCAGCCGCACATCGATACTGGACGGCTGCACCAGGTTGTCCTCGAAGGGTTCGAGCCCGAGCCGTCCGGCGGCGAACTCCGCCCGGATGTCACGATCGGAAAGCAGCACGCCAGCAGCGTAGCGACCCCTCGCCGGCACCGGCCGCCCCGGTCCTGCGGCGCCGTTTCCTGTCACACCCCCGGGGCATACTCCGCCCATGTCCGAGACGAGCGCGCATACCCATCACGGCATCGACTACATCGAACTCACCGTCACCGACCTCGAGGCCGCCAAACACTTCTACGCGTCGGCCTTCGGCTGGGCGTTCAACGACTACGGCCCCGGATACGCCGGTTTCCGCCGCTTCGACGGCAGCCCCGGCGAGGCCGGCGGCCTGGCCCTGGGCACCGAGGTCCACACCGGCGGCCCACTGGTCGTGCTGTACTCCGAAGACCTCGACGCCAGCGTGCGCGCCGTCGGCGCCGCGGGCGGCACGGTGACCGAAGGCCCCTTCGACTTCCCGGGCGGCCGCCGCTTCCACTTCACCGACCCCAGCGGCAACCGGCTCGGAGTCTGGTCCGAATCCTGACCGGTCACGCATTCCACGCCCACCCCCGAAGCGGAATCCGGGGAAATTTAGAGCGTGAGGGCGGGCTCTGCTAAGCTGCCCTTCGCGCCTATGGGCGTGCTCGCCGGTGTAGTTCAATGGCAGAATCTCTGCTTCCCAAGCAGATGGCGCGGGTTCGATTCCCGTCACCGGCTCCACCACCACGACCGATACAGCGGATTCGTGGTGCTCTTCTCACCGGAGATTCTGGCGAACCAGTGCGCAAGGTAGTCGTTCTCGGTCGCGGCGGCGCGGGCAAATCCACCCTGGCCGCCCGTCTCGGCGCGGTTACGGCACTTCCGGTGGTCGAACTCGACGGGCATTTCTGGTCACCCGACCTGACACCCCTGCCGAAGGATCGGTGGGCCCGGATCCAAGAGCGGCTCGTGGAGCATCCGGCATGGATACTCGACGGCGACCTCGGTCCCTATGACGTGCTCGCGGTGCGACTGCGGGCCGCGGACACCGTCGTCGTGCTCGACTTCCCGCTGTGGCGCTGCGTATGGCGTGCCCTGCGCCGTTCGCGAGAGAACGCCGCGTTCTGGCGCTGGGTCATCGGATACCGGCGCCGGAGTCTGCCGCTGATCGAGGCGGCGATCGCCCGCTACGCGAACCGTGCGGATGTCTTCCTGCTGAAGACGCCCCGGGATGTCGAGCACTTCCTGGCTCGGGCCGGAGGGCCGGACCGGTCCCCGTGAATGCCGACACCGCCCGATCCGAGATTGCCGTTACCTGATGTGCGACGACCTCGAGGCGACCTTGGCCGGGTTTCGGGCCAAAGGTGTCGAGTTGTCCACAGGTGTGACGGATCAAGGGTGGGGACTACTCGCCGGGGTCCGGCTGCCCGACGGCAGCGAATTGCCGGTCTACCAGCCGCGCCACCCCTCTCCGCATCGAAGATGACGATACGTTTTCCCGCCGAATCGGCTATTCACGCGGAATATGTTCTGCGGCATTCGGTTCGCTGTGGACATTGGCGCATTTTTACCAGGAGTGGAATTGCCGCTGCCGGGTATGAAGACCTCGATTCATATTCGAGGCAAGAGAGACCGGCCGAGTGACCCAGCTGCGCCATCCCCATCACGACGCAATCTCACGCGACGACTCCGCTGCACGAACCGAGGAGATTGCATTGCTCAAAATCGTTTCCACCGCCGCTGCTGCCCTGTCCGGGATGGCGCTCGCCGTGGCCGGCTTCGGGCTCACGGGTCACGCTCAGGCCGCACCCATTCCCGGGGTGTCCCCGGACGTCCAGGTGCATACGCGGCTCGCCGTGCTCGGCGCGGATCGCCCGGATGCCGCGGTGCTGGCGGGCCAGGTATGCGGCATTCTCCACAACGATCCCACGCCCGCCGGTAAGCAGGCAGCTCGCAGCCATCTGCTGGAAGCCGGCGTCGCCCCCGGGGTCCAGGACGGCTGGACGCTCGGCACGATGGTGGATGTGAAATGCCCGGAGATGGTGTCGGTACTGCGCTGAGGACCAGCGCGCGGCCGGGCCCGATGGATCGCCCGGCCGGTTCAGCCGGCGCGCAGGAGACGGAACCGGGAACCGTGGAATACCAGCGGTTCCCGGTCGGGGTGGATGGCCAGCCGGTGAATACGCAGGATCACCACCGTGTGGTCGCCGGCGGGGACATGGGCCTCGGGGGTGCCCTCGATCCAGACCGACGCGCCCTGGACGAATACCGCCTCGCCGGTACCGTCGTGTAGTTCCAGGCCCTCGAATCGGTCACCGTTGCGGGCGCTGAGCGAGCGAGCGGCGGCCTGCTGATCGGTGCCCAGCAGGCTCAGGCCGAGATGGGCGGCGTGGACGAGTCGGGTCCAGGTGGCCGAGGTGTTCTGGATGCAGAACGAGACCAGCGGCGGGTCCAGGGAGACGGGTACGAAGGTGCTCACCGCCAGACCGTGCGGCTTCCCGTCGATACGGGCGCAGACCGCGACCACGCCGCTGGGGAAGTTGGCGAAGGCGCGGCGCAAACCGGAGCCGTCGGCCGGGGTTTCGAAGATATCGGTCATGGCGGGCCCTTCACTTCGTGCGGGAGACCTGGGCCGACAGCGCCTGCGCCACCGGCCGCCAGCGTTCGGCGTACGCGTCGAGGACACCGTCCTCGGTATAGGTCCGGTCGGACAGATACAGCCCGGGCAGCGCGGTGGTCGCGCCGAGTTCCACCAGCACCGGTTTGAGCAGCAGGTCCGGCGCCAGCGCGTGCGCGGGCCCGGCACCGAGCATCAGCGGGACGGCCAGCACCCCGGCCAGGCCGGTTCCGCCGTCGAACTGTTCGAGGAACAGTTTCAGGAGTCCGGTGTAGGTGGCCTTGAACGTGGGGCTGGCGAAGATCACCAGCTCCGAGCCGGCCACGGTGCGTACCGCCTCGGCGACCGCGGGGTCACCCCAGCCGAGCAGTCGCGGGCCGTAGTCGACCAGGTCGAGAACGGCGGGCTCGGTATCGGGCCGCAGCGCCCCGGCGAGACCGACGGCCGCGGACAACGTGCGCGACGCGGGTTTGGGATTGCCGACCACCACCGTCACGGTCACCGCGCTGCCTCCTGCCTCCGGTGCGAACCGGGCTCGACTCGTGCCTGCGCCGTTCAGTTCAGCAGCGGTTGCCCGCCGGGGCGAGGGTTGCGCTCTGCGCGATCACAACCGGCGGTGTGGGCCAGCACGTACAGTCCGCCCGGCAGGCCCGGTGAATCACGATGCAGCGGCCGGTCCGCGGTGACCGGCAGGAAGCCGGTGAGGCCGCCGCGATCTCCGGCGACGAAGGTCAGATCGGTGGTGGCGGCGATTTCGCCGAGCGATTCCGGCGTCACGAACTCGACCAGGAACGCGCCGCCGCGGTCCAGGAAGGCGCCGAGCCGCGCGCCGGTCTCGAAGGGGTAGTCCACGGTGACACCGACGTAGCCGTCGAACCTGATCCGCGCGGTACGCCGGATCCCCGCGCCGGGCCGGCGGCGCGGCCGGATTCCGCCGCCGGGGACCGTGGGATGGGTGCCGTGACGCAACGCGCGCTGATCCCGGTCGCTGTAGAGCGCGACCTCGAACCCGGCATCGAGCAGACCCAGCGCGGAGGTGACGCCCATCGGGTCCGCGCCGATCACCGCGGCCGTACGCGGCGCCGGAGCGCGCGAATTATGTGCTGTCATCCCCGCATGCTGCAGGCCGGTGATTCCCGCTCGCAGTATTGCGCTCATCGAGAATCATTTCCGCACCGGCTCCAGCGGGCGAAATGCATTGGTGTGCGGAATATCTCGGCGCCACACGGGCCGGGCGGTGAGACCGCGCGGCCCGTGTGCCGAATACGCCGGGAGGGCGGATTACTGCGCGCTCCCCAGACATTCACCGACGATCTTGTTGGTCGCGGCCCGCGCCTTGTCGGCGTCCTCCTGGCTCATACCGAGGGTTTCCGGATCTGCCATCCGGGTATCGAATTCGTCGCTCACCATCGTCTGCAGACCGTCCTGCGAAATACCCTCGGCGATGTAGAGTTTCGCGGCGCAGTCGGCGAAGGCAGGATCCTGCAGACCCTTCTCCTGCAAGGATTTGGACAGATCCGCCTCGGTCAGCGCGGGTGCGGATTCGGCATCGCTACCGCAGGCCGCCAGCAGCGGCAGAATGACGAAGGTCGCGGCAATAAGGGTCTTCCGCACCGGGTTCCTCTCTCAGATGTATCACCTGGACGCCGCGTCGGCCGCGGATTCGATACCGGGCCACCCGCATGACGTCCACGCATGTGTGTAGTCGCAGTCACACTCGCGCCGCAACTCGGGGCGGCAAATTCCGATATGCCTCACAGCCGGGATCGACGCAGGTCGGCCGCCCGGCGCCGCCGTGTCCGGTCCGGAGGTCGGCACCGAGATGCCCATTTACGACACCGATTGATTCATGTCTCTGAAAATGACCCCGGGTGGGCGATGTCAGGGCGGCTTGCCCACCCAGGACGCGGAGCCGCGCGAATACCACTCGAAGCAAACTGAGGTCCCATGCCTGCTGTTAAGGTTGCCCGGAATCCCGTACCGATCGGAAGAGCCGGAATGACGACCCTCGAGCACCATCGTGAAGGCAGCGGCGAACCCCTGGTCCTGGTGCACGGAGTGGGCAGCAGATGGCAGGTGTGGGAACCGGTCATCGGCACGCTGGCCGAACACTTCGAGGTGATCGCCGTCGACCTGCCCGGATTCGGCGGTTCGGCGCCGCTGCCGCACACCACCGTCGATACCCTCACCGATGCCCTCGCCGATTTCCTGGCCGCCGAGGGTATCGAGAAACCCCATCTCGCCGGCAACTCCATGGGCGGCGGAATCTGCCTGAACCTGGGCGCCCGCGGCCTGGCCCGGTCGGTCACGGCGTACTCGCCGATCTTCTTCTGGGATACCCCCGGCCGGATCTGGTGCCAGCAGTCGCTGGGCCGGTCCGGAACCCTCGGCCGGGTACTCGGACCGGCGATACCGAAAATCCTCGCCACCCGGGCCGGACGGACGGCGTTCCTGGGATTGGTGTTCGGGAAACCGTGGGCCGTCACGCCGCAGATCGCACTGGATACCGCCAACGGTGCGGTCGGTTCCCTGGGCTTCGCGCCCGCACTGGCATCGTTCACCGACGCGAAACTGCAGAACCCCGCCGCACTCGCCGATCTCCCGGTGACCATCGCCTGGGGCAACCGCGACATCCTGCTCACCTACGCGACCCAGAGCCGCCGGGCCCGCCGGGTGCTACCGCACGCCCGCCACATCACGCTGGAGGGCAGCGGGCACACCCCGTTCTACGACGATCCCGCCGCGTGCGCCCGGGTCCTGCTGGACCGGGCGGCACCGTAGCGCGGCGTCAGCGACCCTGCCAGACCGGATCGCGTTTCTCGGCGAAGGCCAGCGCGCCCTCGGCGGCGTCCTTGGACACCAGGGCGGGCAGGGCGATCTCGCCCTGTTTGGCGAAACCCTCGGCCGCGGACCAGTCCGGCGTCTCGTCGATGATCCGTTTGCTCGCGGCCACCGCCAGCGGCGCGGCCGCGGCGATCTCGCCGGCCAGCTCCAGCGCGACCTCCAGCGCCTCGCCCGGTTCGGTCACCCGGTTCACCAGGCCCAGCTGATGCAGCCGTTCCGCGCTGATGCGGCCGCCGGTGAGCGCCAGTTCGGCAGCCGTACTGCGGGGCAGCCGCTGCGTCAGCCGCATCACGCCGCCGGCCGCCGCCACCAGCCCCCGCTTCACCTCCGGGAGTCCGAATTTCGCGTCCCGGGCGGCCACGATCAGATCGCCCGCCAGCGCCAGTTCGAAACCGCCCGCGAGCGCGAATCCCTCCACCGCCGAGATCATCGGTTTCGCCGGCGGTTTCGCGGTGATGCCCAGCGGTCCGCGGCGTTCGGTGATCGGCACCTCGCCGCGTGACATGGCGATCAGATCCATACCGGCGCTGAAGGTTCCGTCGGCGCCGGTGAGGACCAGGACCCGGGCGGTGTCGTCGGCCTCGAAGTCGTCGATCGCGGCCTCGATGGCCTTCGCGGTGGCCAGGTCGACGGCATTGCGGGCCGCGGGCCGGTTCACCGTGAGCACGGTGATCGCGTCACACCGGTCCAGGAGCACGGGTTCGGTCATCGGGCGGTCCTCTCGCTGAGCAGCGTGAAACGATCTGCGGCGGTGATTTCGACGGTGGCGCCCAAACGGTCGCCGGTGGTGCAGGCGGCGACGGTCTCGCTGTCGGTCGCCCGGACAAGTATGCGGGCGCCCGCCGGGTTGAGCGCACTCACCACCACCGCTTCCGGTTCGTCGCCGTCGGCGCCCTTGCGGTACGGGACGGTATAGGCCTCCACGACCGCCGGGCCGGTGTAGCCGGGGGCGGTTTCGCGCCGGGCGACCGGGACATCGGCCTCCACCGGAGCGAACAATTCCGCGGGCGGGCGCGCCGAGTACACACCGACACCGTGTTTGGTGATGTACCACCCGAGCGCGGTGGTCAGGCCGTAGTCGTCCGGATTACGCCGCAGCACCTCGGCCATGGTGGCGATGCCGTGGGTGCTGTAGTTGTTGCCCGGTCCGCCGCCGAAGGTGAGGCCACCGGTGACGGTGAGGGGTCGCGCGGGATCGTCGATCGGCAGGCCGAGGGCGGCGGCGCCGACCTGGACGGCCACCGGGAAGCAGGAGTACAGGTCGATATGCGCGATATCGTCGATGCCCAGCCCGGCGCCCGCCAGCGCCGCCCGCCCGGCCGCCGCGATCGCGGGTGAGGCCGCCATCTCGGTCCGTTCGGAGACGAACCAGGTATCGGTGGCGGTGGCGCCGCCGTGCGGGAAGACCCATTGCTCGCGCGGCACGCCGGCGGAGTCCGCCGCGGCGGCGCTGCACAGGATGAGACCGGCGCCCTGATCGACCGTCAGATTCGCCATCAGCAGCTTGGGATAAGGCGTGCACACCATCCGGTTCTCCGGACCGGGGGTGACCAGTTCGGGCACCTCACGCGCGGCCGGCAGCCAGGCGTACGGGTTGCCGGCGGCCACCTCGGAGAACCGCGACCACAACCCGCCGATCCGGGCGAGATGCGATTCCTGGTCCAGGCCCAGCCGGTTGCGCATCGCCGATTCCATCAGCGCGTAGACGAAGATCGGGCCCCAGAGCCCGGCGGCGGTCTCCATCTCGGTGCTCGGCGCGTCCTCGGAACCGATCACGCGGCCGGGCCGGGCGGACTCGTCCTGTTCCGGCCAGTCCGGTTCGGAGCCGGCCCGCTTGGCCGCATTCCACGAGGCCACCGCCTCGGCACCGCAGATCAGCGCGATATCGGTCTTACCGGCGGCGATCTCACCGCCCAGCAGATTCAGCAGACGCTGCGGGGCGTCGCCGCCGTAGCGGGCGGACTGCACGGTCCGCTTCGGGGTTATGTTCAGTTCGGCCGCCACCAGCGAACCCAGATCGGGGTATGTGCGGCTGACCGGAGATACCGAAGCGATCACATCGGCCGACCGCAACAGCGCATCACCGGTCCCGCTGTCGGCACCGGCCCGGCGCAGGGATCGCGCCGCCAGCTCGACCGGGCCGGGCAAGCCGGCTTCACCGGGCCGGTGCACGATCTGACCGACCCCGACGAGCACCGGTGTGCGCGGGTCCATTCCGGCTGGCAGCATGCGTCCTCCGCTTCTTCGCTGAAGTAACCCGCCGAATGCGCGGTTAACTTCCCGATTAGACCATGTAGTGGTCTATGGCGCTGGGGGCCGGGCTTTCCACCATTGGCCGGACTCACCGCCGCGGACCGGCCGGACTCGCCGATAACACCTTCGCAGAACCGCGGGGGGAATTAGCTGGTCAGGCCCTGTCCACTGCTAACATGTCCGGCGATCTGCGAGCTATTCGAAATGTGCGCCGCGTATCCGATCGAGGCGCCCCCCATTTGACCGCGGCGTTTTACGTGACCCGGAGGTCCGACGGACTTGAAGAGAACCGGATCCATCCTGATGACTTTGCTGGCGGGCGCATCGGCCGCCTTACTGGCGGCCACTGCACCGGCCGCGGCGAATCCCAACGCCATCAATCCCATACCGGTGCTGAACGGCACCGCCGGGCTGCCCCAGTTACACGGCGCCACCCGCGCGGTTTTCCAGGTAACGGGGATGGCGAGCCCGAACAGCACCCACAACTACAACATGCTGGATCGATCATGAGTAAGAAGATCGCCGCGGGCACCGCCGCACTGGTACTCGATGTGAAGGTCGGCTCGGGCGCGTT
>NZ_JBSFRU010000072.1:0-22189 GCF_053589395.1 Nocardia sp. NPDC003345 | reverse complement strand
TGCCGGCACCGTCGGCACCCAGCACCCACTGCGCCGCGAAGCGTTCTATGGCGCCATCGGCGCATTCGGCGCTGACGACGGCGTGGTCCTCGTAGTTCTGCAGTCCGATGACCTGACGGCCCCACCGCACCTCGACCGGGAGCTTCTCGTCGGCGATGATCCGCAGCACGACATCGACCAGCCGGTCCTGCCCGAGGTGCAAGTTGTAGGGGTGGTCCACCATGCCGTCCAGCAACGACAGGCCGTACTGCACGCGTTCCCCGGTTTGCCAGTTCCAGAAGCAATAGTCCTGTTTCAAGAAGCCCTCCCGGCCCGCCGGTTCCAGCACGCCGAGCCGGTCGAGGCCGTCGAGGGTCGCCCAGTGGTAGACCACCGCACGCGGTGCCCGGACCACGGCGGGCGAACGTTCCACCACCACTACGGGAATGCCTTTTCTGGCCAGACCGAGTGCGTTGAGCACCCCGACCGGCCCTGCGCCCACCACCAGCACTGGGAGGGGTTCCGGTGCGGTCGTGCGGCGCGCCGCCGCTGGATCGAAATTCTTGTTGTTCAAGGCAATTCCTGTCCGAATTAGGGACGCCCGCTCAGGCGTCGAGCACGAGTCGGGTTCCGCGGCCGCGTGAGCAGCAGATCATCATCGACTCGTCCGCGGCCTTTTCTTCGTCGGTGAGGATGGAGTCGCGGTGGTCGGCCGAGCCGGAAAGGATGGCGGTTTCACAGGTCCCGCAGGTACCTTCCCGGCAGGAGGAGATGACCGGCAGACCGAGTTCCTCCATCACCTCGAGAATCGATTTGTCGGCTGGTACATGGAGTTCGATACCCGAACGATCCAGGTAGACGTCGAACGCCTGCCGATCACGGATCAGCGTTGCGGGATTCGCCGGCGTGAAACGCTCCACCTGCAGTATGCGTGCCGCATCGTCGCCCAGTTCCTGTGTAATGGCCTCGAGCATGCCGCCGGGGCCGCAGGCGTAGATCAATTCACCGTCCCGGAGACCGGCCAGCGCCCGGCTCAGGTCGGGTGGTCCGTGCACGTCGTCCGGGTGGCGCACCACCCGGTCCGGATAGCGGGTCAGTAGCTCGTCGGCCCATGCCATGGCTGAGGCAGTCCGGCCGAAGTACATCAGGTTCCAGGCTGTTCGTGTGGCCTCGGCGCATTCGATCATTTGCAGCAGCGGGGTGATGCCGATACCACCGGCCACGAAGCGGTAGGCCGGTGCGGGCCGGAACGAGAAGTTGTTGCGGGGGCCGGCGCAGCGCAGGATCGTCCCCGGGCGCAGGTCGGTGTGAATGTACTCGGAGCCGCCACGCCCGCGGGGCTCGCGCAGCACAGCCACTCGATACTGTGCGCGGTCGGACGGCGCGGGGACGAGTGAATATTGACGGATCATGCCGCCGGGAAGATGGAGGTCCAGGTGTGCGCCCGGTTCCCAGCCGGGCAGTGGAGCGCGCCCGGGGTTCACCAACACCAATTCGACGACGTCGTCGGCTACCAGATGAATAGATTCGACTTCCATCCGGAAGGTTTGTCCGGTGCTTTCGCCGGGGTGCGACATCGCGGCTCCATCGTGCTTTGTCGAATTCGGGTGAGTGATAAGAGCAAACCGCCGGAGCGGTACTCGTTCGATGTAATTTAGTTGTCCGCCCGGAGGTTTTGCGCCGACCTATACGATTGAGTATCGGCCCATACCTTCTCTGTATAGTCTGCACATGGAATTACGTCAGTTGAGGTACTTCGTGGAGATCGTGCGGCACGGGTCCCTGTCCGGCGCCGCGAAGGCACTCCACATGAGCCAGCCTCCACTGAGCGCAACCATCGCCACCCTGGAGAAGGAGCTAGGGGTGCGCCTACTGGATCGGACAGGTCGCGGTGTGGCACCCACGGACGCCGGGCGGGTGCTGATGCGGCGCGGCGAGCAGCTCGTCCGGGAGGCCGATCAACTGGCCGACGAGCTCCGGCGCCACGGTATGGGCGTGCTCGGCTCGTTGCGCCTGGTGGCATACATGCCCTATGTCCAGACGATGCTGCCGGCCGTGCTGGCCGCATACCGGCGAGTGGCGCCCGCGGTCGACATCCAGATCGTCGACCTCCGCCCCGAGGAGGCGCTGGAGGGCTTGGAACAAGGGGCGGTCGACGTCGCCTTGATGACCACCAGCAACCACGACCTGAGCACGCAGCTGAATCGTCTGTCGGTGCATACGCGGCCGTTGGGAGAGGTCGAGCTGGTCGCGATCCTGCCGCCACACGAGCTCTGGCCCAGGTCGATGTCCTGGGCGGACCTGGCCAGGTATCCGGTGTTCACCCCGGCGGTGTCCCCCCGGTTTCCGGGGCTGGGCAATCTGGTGCTCGCCGAGCTCGTCCAATACGCCGACCGCCGACCGGATATCAGGACGGTAGGCCAGCATCAAGCGGTGCTGGCCCAGGTCTCCGCCGGACTGGGCGTAGCCGTCAGCGTGCGCGGTGCCGCCGACACCGGCCCCGGCTGCCCGGTGACGATACGCCCGCTCGCACACGGTCAGCGCTCCCTCACCATGGAGCTGGTCTGGCCCCGGCAACGTGAGCTGCCGGAAGCCGTGACCCGGTTCCTCGAACTGGCGACGGAGGTGCTCGGTGCCCACTCCGTGACGGGCGACGACGGTGCCGCCTCCGGTGCGATCACGTAATAGTCCTATTACCGGCATATTGCGAGAATTTGCGCGACTGCGCGTGAGCAGCGAATATGCATTCGACCCGGGGTCATAGGTTCCCGCTTGCCGGCTATACATTCGGCGAATAGCTGAACGTGAGCGCGACGCACGACGCTTATCGTGATCCGATCAGTGGCGCACGCCACACGTTTCATCCCACGAGGAGTACCCCCTATGGGTTCGTCATTCCCCAATTCCCCGGGACGTGTTCCCTCGCCGGTCCGGAAAATCGCGGCCGCCTCACTGGCGGGAAATACCGTCGAATACTTCGATTTCGCGATCTACGGTCTCGCCGCGGCGTTGTTCTTTCCGAAGCTGTTCTTTCCCGATGCCGATCCGCTCCTGGGAACGCTGCTGGCATTCTCGACCATGGCTTCGGGCTATTTCGTACGTCCGCTCGGCGCCATGGTTTTCGGCCACTTCGGCGACAAATGGGGACGTAAGCCGGTCCTGGTCGTCACCCTCGTCTTGATGGGCACCTCGACGGTTGCCATCGGTTTGCTTCCTACCTACGACCAGATCGGCATGCTCGCGCCCTTCGCGCTCGTCGCGTTGCGTCTCGTCCAAGGCTTTTCTGTCGGCGGCGAGTGGGGCGGAGCCGTTCTCATGGCATTCGAGCACGCTCCGACGAAGAAACGAGGCTTCTACGCCTCCGTCCCGCAGGTGGGCCCGGCCGCCGGTACTCTGCTCGGGCATATCACCTTCCTGCTGACCACACTGCTGCCCGAAGAACAACTGCTCGACTGGGGCTGGCGCCTGCCCTTCCTGCTCTCCGCCCTGCTGGTCTTCATCGGGTACGTCATCCGCCGCAAACTCGACGAGTCCCCGGTATTCCTCGAAGCGGCCGCCGCGGGCGACCGTACCGGCTCGCCGCTGCTGCAGGTGCTCCGTACCGACCTGCGGCGGGTGCTGCTGGTGACCGGTGGCTTCATCGGATTCGGTGCGATGTCCACCGCGGTGGCGAACTATTTCGTGGGCGCGGGCACCGAACTCTACGATATCCCCCGTACTGCCTTGCTCACCGCGACACTGTTGTCGACCGCGGTGCAGATTCCGGTCATCCTGCTCGCCGGGCGGTATTCGGACCGGGCCGGGGCGCGAGCTCCCCAACTGGTCTGGGGTGCGCTGCTGTGCGTCGCGGGTATCTTCCTGATCGCGTGGGCGGTGTCCACGGCGAACGTGGTCCTGGTGGCCCTCGCCTACATCGTGGCGTTCGGCGTCTTCTACTCACTGGTGTACGGCGCGCAACCGGCGATCTTCGCGGAGAGCTTCGATCCGACCCGCCGGTTCACCGGTATGTCCCTCGGCTATCAGCTCGGGAACGTGCTGGGCACGGGTCCGATGCCCGTCTTCGCTGTGATGATGTTCGGCGCCACCGGTAGCGTCTACGCCGTCGCCGGTCTGGTGGCGGTGCTGCTGCTGGTATCGCTGGCCTGCCTGATTCCGTTGTCCAGGGAAGCCGATACGCGCCGCCGGCAGGAGATCGAGCCGGGCGCGGCCCCGGCCTTGACCATCTGACCGGCACGGTAAGGCGTACAACGGTGGCGGTCCGCGAGCCCGGTGTAGCCCGGCCCGCGGACCGACCGGCGTGTCTCGTCGGGAGCTGTTGCGGGTGAGTTCGGTTTGCTCAGGCTCCCGGGCGGCCGTGATCGCTGGGGCCGGTCGAGTCATGAACATCCGCGCGGTACTCACCCGCCGGTGAGCGGACGCGGTAGCCATCGCGGTGCCGGCGCAGGCAGCGAGGTGGCTGCACGCTACCGCCCGGCCGCCGCCACTTCCGCGGGTACAGGGTTCACAGCAAATGCCCAGCTGGCCCGCAGTGGGTCCGGAGGCTGCGCACATACTTTGTGAACCATGACCCGTCACGTTTTCACCACCGGCTTCGGAGCTGGGCGGCACCGCCGCCGTACGGCTGTCCTGTCCGCATTGGTGGCCGGCGGTCTGCTGCTCGGCGGATGTGCCACCGATACCGCCGGCACTACCGCAGCGACCACGGCCACCTCGATCTCGCAGTCGGTCGCCTCGACCGCCGCCACCGACGACGCGACGACGACGGTCGATACTATCTCGGCGTCGGCCGCCGCAGCCGAAGCGTTTCTGCACACCCTCTCCGACGATCAACGCGAGCAGGTGACCTACGCCTACGCCGACGAGACCAAGACGACTTCCTGGTCGAATTTCCCGGTCACCTTCGTTGATCGCGCCGGGATCAACCTTGCCGATTTGACCGAGGAACAGCAGGCCGCGGCACTCGACGTGCTGGATGCCCTGCTGAGTGACGAGGGCTACGCGACCGTTACCGGCATCATGGGCGGCGACGAATACCTGCACGAGAACAGTTCGTCCACCGAGGAATCGCTCGGGCAGTACTACATCGCGTTCTTCGGTGACCCGTCGGATACGAGTGCGTGGGAGATCCAGTTCGGTGGCCACCATCTGGGGATCAACGCCACACTCGACGGCTCCACCGATTCGATCACGTTCGCGCCGACTCACCTGGGCATTCAGCCCGCGGTGTACACCGATTCCGACGGCAACGAAATCCAGCCGTTCGACCCGATCTACACGTCGGCCTTCGCGTTCTACGACAGCCTGAGCGACGAACAGAAGACCGCCCTCTACCAGGGCGAGACCGTGGCCAATATGGAGTGCGCCCCGGGTAGCACCTGTGATTACCCCACGGGCACAGGTATTTCCGGGGCAGACCTCACCGACGAACAAAAGCAACTGCTGCTGGGCGTCATCGCGAACTGGGTGGGGCTGGCCGACGAGGAAACCGCCTCCGAAGCCCTCGCGAAGATCGAGGCCACCCTCGACGAGACCTACGTGAATTGGTCCGGTACGACCACCTACGACATGACCCGAGGCGAGGGTATCTACTTCCAGATCTCCGGGCCGGATGTGTACATCGAGTTCGCGGCCCAGCAAGGATCGGCCGGCGCCGACGTCGACGGCGTCAACACCTCGGGGTGGGGACATGTGCACACCATTTACCGCGACCCCGCCAACGACTACGCGAACAGCGTGACCCAGCAGGAATCGACGGGTATGGGGGGACCGGGCGGCCCCGGTGGATCCGGAAACGGTATACCGCCCGCGGGTATGCCATAGAATACCCGCCGACTCCGGGAACCGACCCGAGCGGATGGATTTCAGCGGGTGGGCACTGTCGACGTCCGGTTGTACCGGAGTTTCTCGATGACGGGGGCGTCGGAGAATCGGAAGAGGTCGAGGCCGGTTTCACTTTCCAGCGACCACGAGACCCATGAGGGCACTACGAACAGGTCTCCGGTGGTCAGGGCTCGGCGTTCGCCGCCGAGGACGACGTGTCCGTTTCCGTCGAAGACCTGCCAGATCGAGGAGCCGACCTCGCGGCGGGCCGCGGTGTGTGTGCCGGCTCGGAGCCTGTGGAACTCACATCGGATTGTGGGCAGTACGTCGTTGCCGTTGACCGGGTTGGTGTATTTGATTGCTGCATGGCCCGGTTCGATGGTGGCCGGGTGTCCTTCTTCTTCGAGTAGTAGTTGTTCGCGGAGTGCGCGGTCGGTGTGCTCCCAGCGGTAGGCGGCGATCGGTGTCGAGTCGCGGGGCCCGGGTGCCGAGAGCGGCGTGAGGCCGGGGTGGCTCCACAGTCGTTCGGATCGGGAGATGTGGGGGGTGGTGGTGTCGGTGACGGTTTCCGGGCCGAATTCGAAGAATCCGAGGTCGAGGTCGTGGGCGAGAGGTACGTCGAGGCCATCGATCCAGGCCATGGGTTGGTCGGTTTCGTTGTGGTGGCCATGGAAGCACCAGCCCGGTGTCATGAGCAGGTCGCCGCGACGCATGGCGACAGGGTCGCCGTCGACGACGGTCCAGACGCCTTCGCCTTCGATGACGAAGCGGAAGGCGTTTTGTGCGTGCCGGTGTTCGGGTGCGGTTTCGTGGGGTCCGAGCCATTGGATGGCGCACCACAGGGTGGGGGTGGCGTACGGAGTGGGAGCGAGGCCGGGGTTGGCCAGGCCGATGGCGCGGCGCTCGCCGCCGCGGCCGACGGGGACGAGTTCGCCCGAGCGGCGGGCGATGTCGAGTAGTTCGGACCATTTCCACACGTGTGCGACGGCTGCGGGGGCGGGGCTGGACGGCATCAGGTCCCCGGTCTGGGTCCACAGCGGTGCGGTGGAGTTGCGTTCGAAGTCGGTATAGAGCCGGTCGAGTTCGGGGCTGGGGTCGGGCCCGGTTTGTGCGGCGATGTCGTTGCTGGACACGGGTATTACTCCTGGGAATGGTGAGTAGGGGCCGTCAGTGCATGACCGGGGCTGTTTCGCCGCGTAGGTCGGGGGGTGCGGAGCGATCGGCGGTGTCGGCGAGGACGGGACGGCGGCTGCGCAGGGCGAAGATGGCCAGTGCACCGGCGATCAGCGGCACGATGAACAATACGTACAGGCTTTTCGGTGACCAGGCTGCGTCGATGAGGGCTCCGGCGATGATCGGCGAAAAGATCGCGCCGACCCGGCCGAGGCCGATGACCAGCCCCACCGCGGTCGCTCGGGTCGACGACTCGTAATACATCGGCCCGATGGCGAACATGCCGGCCATGACCGCACTGGTGACCAGCCCGAGGACGGCGGCCGAGATGAGGGCTGTGGTGAGCGATCCCATGGAGACCGAGTAGAGCGCGAATGCGCCGCCGGCCAGGGTGAACAGTGCGGTCAAGGTGCGTCGGACGCCCAATCGTGCGGCGAGTGGCCCGAACACCAGGGCACCGGCGATGCCGCCGGCGCTGAAGCAGACGCCGGCCTGTACGCCGTCCTCGGTGGTGAAGCCGCTGCCGCTGACCAATTTGGGAGTCCAGGAGTTGGCGAAGTAGAAGGCGGCCATCAGGACGAAGAAACTGAATCCCAGCAGCGCTGTGGTGACCAGATTGGGCCCGGTGGTGATGGCGCGCCAGTTCGCAGTCACCGCGGCTTTGCGCGCCGGGACCGGGGGCAACTCGCTGAGAGTCGGCTGCCGGAGTCTCGACAGGATGGTGTTGATCCGGTCCAGGGCGTTGCGGGGCCGGCGGGTGAGCAGGAAATCGACCGATTCCGGCAGCACCGCCGCGGCGATCAGAGCCGTGCACAGCGTCGCGACGGCGCCGAAGGCGAACACGGCCCGCCAGTCGAACTGGGTGAGCAGGACACCGGCGATGATTCCGCCGAGGGTGCCACCGATCGGCTGGCCGGCGGTGTAGAAGCTGATCGCGGTGGAACGGTGTCGGGCCGAGGAGTATTCGGCGACCATGACGTTGAGACAGGCCTGCAGGGTGCCGACGGCGACACCGGTGACGATCCGGACCACGAGCAGCATGGTGAATCCGGTGGCCACGGCAGACAGGGCCATTCCGGCGGAGACGATCAGCGCGCACGCGACGATGGTGCGGCGCCGGCCGACGATATCGGCGACCTGGGAGACCAGGATCGAGCCGGCGGCCATCCCGAACAGGGCGGCGCTGAGCAGGATCCCCAGTTGCGAGCCGCTGAGCGACCATTCATCGGAGATGTGTGAAGCGCTGAATGCCAGGGCCAGCACATCGAACCCGTCGAGCATGTTCAGCAGTACGCAGACGGTGACGACCGCGTACTGGAGGGGGCGCATCGGAGCGGCGTCGATCCGTGCTTTGATGTCCATGTTTCTACCTCTGGGCAGTGCGCGCATCGAGGTGCGCGCCGGGGCGATCGGTGTAGGAGATGGCGTGTTCGCCTGTGACGTCGACTTCGAGAGTGCCGATGCGGTCGATCTCGAGGCGGATGCTGGTGCCGTGGTGCAGGGGTCCGACTCCGGCGGGGGTTCCGGTGGCGATGACGTCCCCGGGGTGCAGGGTCATGACCGAACTGGCGTAGGCGACGAGTTCGGCGACGGAGAAGATCAACTCGGCGGTGTTGGTTTGTTGCCGTAGTTGCCCGCCCACCCAGCAGCGCAGCCCCAGCGCGTCCGGGTCGCCTACCTCGTCGGCGGTCACGATCCAGGGGCCCAGCGGGGTGAAGGTGTCGAACGATTTGCGGGTCGAGCGGTCCTCGGTGGAGCGGACGGTGATGTCGAGGACACCGGTGTATCCGAAGGCGTAGTCGAGTGCTTCGGCGGGCCCGACGTGGCGGGCGGTACGGCCGATGACGATGGCGAGTTCGCCTTCTTGGTCGGTCCGCTTGTCGGTGTAGGGAAGTTCGACTTTCTCGCCCGGCCCGATGATCGAGGTGTTGGCTTTGAGGAACACGCCGTACTCGGCGATGGTTTTCTGCTCGTGCATCTCGACCTTGTGGTCGAGGTAGTTGACCGGCGCGGCGACGATCTTGCCCGGACGCGACAACGGTGCGCGCAGCGTGACGGTCTCCAGCGGGTGCGCCGGGCATCGGGCCAGGTCGAGTTCGCGCAGTTGCGCGGCCGTACCGCCGTTTTCCAGCCACGGCAGCCAGGGCCCGCCGTAGCGGCCGGCGGCGGTGGGGAGTAGGTCGGTGACGTCATGGACGCCGGAGTCGGTGATGATCGCGGCGCGGTCGCCGTCCAGAACTGCAAGACGCATAATCGATCGGTGCTTTCGGTGGTGGACGGGCGTGGTCAGACGGTGGTGAGCCGAGGGCTGCGCAGCAGGTCGAACACCGGGCCGCGGTAGATCCAGTCGGCGTGGTCGCAGAGATCGGCCGGTTCGAGGGTGGCCAGCAGGGCGTTGCGGACGAAGCGGTGTGCGCCGCGGGCGTGGCAGATCTCGCCGAACAGGCGTGCCTTGGTCTGCACCTCGGCGGTGCGCGGTCTCCGGGTCCGGCTGAACTGTTCCAGCACGGCGGGCCAGTCGGTACCACCAGAGGTCTCGGTGAGGAACAGTTCGAGGGTTTTGGCATCCTCGAGTGCCTGGCAGCAGCCCTGTGCCAGGTACTGCAGCATGGGATGGGCCGCGTCACCGGTCAGCATCAGTCGACCCGAACCCCAGTCCTCGGCGGGTTCGCGGTCGTACAGCGGCCAGCGTCGCTGTTTGCCGACGTAGGCGATCGCGTCGCGCACGTGGGGGTGGCAGTCCGCGAAGGCGGCGTCGAGTTCGTCGACGCCGCCGAATTCCTGTTCGCCGCGTCGGAAGGCCGGCGATTCGAAGACGGCGACCTGGTTCAAGACCTCGCCGGCGCGTAGCCGGTACTGCACCAGATGGCAGCCGGGGCCCACCCAGACGACCACGTCGTCCAGCTCGCGGTCCCGCGCGGGTACCTCGGTGATCGGAACGGTGCCGCGATAGGCCACATATCCGGAGGGAACCAGTTCGTCACCGACGATCGTCGCACGTAGCGCGGAGTTCAGGCCGTCGGCGGCGATGGTGGCCGCGGCCGGGAAGGTGCGCCCGTCATCGGCGACGGTCACGGTACCGGTGCCGGTATTTTCGACTCGCTCGACGCGGACCTTGGTGTGCAGCTCGACACCGGCTTCGCGGCACGCCTCGAGCAGTATCGCGTGCAGATCGGTGCGGTGGATGACCGCATAGGGAGCGCCGAACCGGGTCAGGAACTCGCCCGTCAGCGGGAGGCGGCCGATCTCTTCGCCGGAGACAGCGTCCCGCATAGCGATACCGCCGGGAAGAACACCGACCGCCTTCACCTGCTCCAGCAGACCCCACGATGCCAGGATCCGGGTAGCATTCGGCCCGAGCTGCAGCCCGGCCCCGATTTCCCCGAACTCCGTGGCTTGCTCCAGCACAACAGCCTTTTTCCCGGTGCGAACGAGTCCCAGCGCGGCCGCGAGCCCCCCGATACCGCCCCCTACAACGACGACAGTGTCGTTATCTGAGTCACAATTATCCATAGGAGACAGCTAAACGCCTCCGTCCCGAAACAAGGAATAAGATTCCGCTATGCGCAATCCGCCTCTGCCTGATCGACCGGTGAACGCGGTCGGCTCCCTCGACCGCGGGCTACGGCTACTACAACTACTGCGCGACTACGGCAGCTTGCGGGTGATGGACGCTGCCACACATTTGGATATCTCCCGCTCCAGCGCGCACCGTCTGCTGCAGACGCTGGCCTACCGTGGGTTCGCCGTGCAGGACGACAACCACGTCTACCTGCCCGGGCCGTCCCTGGACGCCGCGCCGGCACGGCTGGCGTGGACCAAGGCGTTCGGTGCGCTGTGCCAGCCCCATCTGGAAGTGCTGTCGCGGCGCAGCGGGGAATCGGCGAATCTGATGATCCGGGTGCGCGACAGTGTCCGCTTCCTCGGCACGGTGCGTGCGCACTCGGTGTATGCGACCAATGACCGCGACGGTGTGGTCATGCCGGCCCACCGGGCCTCAGGCGGCAAGGCGCTGCTGGCGGCCCTGCCCGCCGCGGAGGTCGAGCAACTGTACCGGCGAGCGCGCACCGGCGCGGATCCATTGCTGGGGGAGGCGGAGTTCCGCGCGTTGGTCAGCGATCTTGCGTCGACCGCCCGCAGGGGTTTCGCGATCAATTTCGAAGAGACCGAGCGGGGTGTGGCAGCGGTGGGGGTGGCGGTGCAGGCAGGTGGGCACCGCGCGATCGGCGCGGTGTCGTTGTCGTGTCGCGCGGACCGCTTCGCAGGGCTGGTCGACAAGACGCTGGTTCCACTGTTGCTCGATGCCAAGACGCAGATCGAGAAGGACCTGTCGATCATCGATCTCGATACCGGTGCCTGACCGGTGACCGGACCGCCTCCACGGTCGTGCGGACCCGCCTCGGCGCCTGGGCACCGCCGCCGAGTAGGCGGACGCAGCACTACTGAGGTCAGCGATGCCGGCCGAGCCCCCGGATTTCTCATGACGGAATTGTGTGGTGCGTGCCGAGGGCGGTCTTTAGCTTTCCCGCATGCCTCAGTGTGACTTGAACAACGCAACTTGGTTGCAAGTGAGGCCGATCACTCCGGTTCGCTGCTGCGCCGGTCGGGGTGGAAGTCGCTGTGATGCGTTCGCGGGCAGGTCCGCGATGCCGTACCACAGCGTCGTCCTGGTAGGGATGCAAGCCGTAGGGCCGCGGATGCCTGCCGCTGGTTCCGTTGCCGATATCGGCTTGCGGGCCGCCACCATCACCGGTTCCGAAGTAGCGCAGACACCTCGTAGGCGGGACCGCCGTTGTCACCGCTACAGCGGATGGGCAGGGACGCGCCGCGGCCTTGTGTTTCGCAGAAGCCGGTGCGGTCGTATCCGGCTGCGATGAGGTCTCTACGGCAAACACGAAACTACAACCGATCTATCGAGGGAGTTGCACGTGGACGATCGAAGTGATCGCACCGGTACATTCACAAAGAATGAGCTCACGGCCAACTGGAAAGTTCTCGTCTTCGCAACGGTGGGCGCGGGACTGGGTTTCAGTGCTCTCGGGTATACGCTCGGCCCGCTGATCGTCCCGTTGCAGAATGAGTTCGGCTGGGGAAGAGGGCAGATCACCCTCGCGAGTCTGTGGAGCTCGCTGGGAATGGCGATTGCGCTTCCATTCGTGGGTCCGCTGCTCGACCGGTTCGGCGTGAAACGCGTGGCGGCGGTGTCTCTTCCGCTGTTCGCCGGGACGATCTTCGCGCTGAGCCGCTTCGGTGGAGGGCTCGGGTTCTTCCTCGTTCTGTACGGCATCACGGGTGTGCTGGGGGTCGGTACATCCGCCGTAACCTATTCCAAAGCAATCGTCGAACGGTTCGACCGCAGGCGGGGGCTCGCGTTGGGAATAATGGCGACCGGCCTCGGGCTCGCCGGGCTGGGCCTGCCCCCCCTGATCGCGGCTGTTGTCGCTGCCGGCGGCTGGCGAGATGCCTATCTCACGGTGGCACTCCTGGCGCTCGTGCCCCTACTACTCTTGGTGGTGACGAGGTTCCCCACGCCTGCCGGCAGAGTCGGCACTCAGGCGGGTGATGAGCGAAAAGCTGCGGCCGCCGTGGGACGTTCGCTGGTGACGCGCGAATTCTGGACACTGGTCGTATCGTTCTTCCTGCTCGGGTGGGCGTTGCTGAGCATGGTTCCGCACTTTGTCCCGATGCTCATCGATACCGGTGTGGACCCGGTCAGAGCAGCCCTGCTGGCTTCATTCGTCGGAGTGGGAACCGTCGTCGGCCGACCGATCCTGGGATGGTTGATCGACCGTTATTACGCGACCCACGTCGCGATACCGATGTTCGTCGCGGCCGCGGTCGGGTGTCTCGTCCTGCTGGTCGGCGGAGCGCAGTTCGCACCCTTGACCGCTCTGCTCATCGGAATCGGATTCGGTGCCGAAATCGACCTCATGTCCTACCTGAGCTCGAAGTACTTGCACCCGGCGAACTTCGGGACGCTCTACAGCTACATCTACAGCGCGTTCATGATCGGATCGGCTTTCGGACCTGTCGCAGCGGGCTACATTTTCGACACCAGCGATTCCTACCGCGTCGCCCTCGTCATCGCCGCCACCTTTCTGTGCCTGGGTTCACTCACGTTGGCTTCGCTGCCACGCTACGAGGGCGAAGCGGGCAGCAGCCTTCTACCCGAACCACCGACCGAAATCACAGCGGTGGAGAGGTCTGCATGAAATCCGCAACATACCTGAACGAGGGCGATCGTGAATAGCGCGCCCGGGCAAGTCCTATCATCGAACACCAGGCGCGGGCGAACCTGCTCGCGGTACTGCGCCGGTCCGCGGGCTCGCGCTGACCGGCGTTGAGGCGCGAACCGATTCCGGTGCTCAGCTCAGCGTGACACTTGCGCGCTCACCTCGGTCAGCATCGAACGCAACCATTGGTGGGCGGGGTCGGCGCGGTGAGTGGGATGCCACCAGAAAGCTTCTACCAGCGGCACGACTTCCCAGGGGCAGGGGAGGATCCGGACGTTCGCGGCGGCGGCGAGCCGGTCGGCGAGGCGGCGTTGCAGTAGTGCGACGCAGCGGGTGCCGGTGACCATGAACGGTACCGCGAGGAAACTCTGCACCACCACCCGGATATCGGGTTCGATACCGATCATTCGCAGCTGCCGGGCCGCGGGAGTGAAGGCGGTCGGGGCGTGATAGGTGACCACCCAGGGCAATTCGGCGAGCTGTTCGAGGGTGACGGTGTCACCGATCTCGGTGTTGTCGCCCGAAACGATGAGCACCCAGCTGTCGGTGAACACGTCGATGGACGGCATCTCGGAGAGGAAACCGTGCGGCAGGAAGGTGCCGTCGGCGGTGCGCAGCGATTCGGGGGCCTGATCGATATGGGCGCCTGTCTGCTGATCCAGGCGTAACCGTACGCCCGGGGCCCGTTCGGCGAGCGTGGTCGCGAGCTGATCGCAGAACACGGTGGCCGCGTAGTCGGAGACCAACACGGTGAACTCCCGGTGCGAGGTCGCGGGGTCGAAGGTGGGAACGGCGTCGAAAACCCGCTGGATCCCGACGAGCGCCGCGGCGGCCGGTTCGCGAAGCTGCTCGGCCAAGGGGGTGAGTTCGTAGCGGTTGCCGCTGCGATGCAGGAGTTCGTCGTGGAAATGGCGGCGTAGCCGGCGCAATGCCGCCGAGACCGCGGGCTGGCTCAGGCCCAGCTGTTCGGCAGCCCGGGTGACATTGCGTTCGGTCAGCAGCGCGTCCAGCGTCGTCAACAGGTTCAGATCCAGGTTTCGCAGCGTACCCGCGGTCACACCTCGAACTATAAACGATGTAGATAGTGAACATAATCGATCCGCTCTTCCGTGATGGTGATCTGGGTCGCACAGTGGTGCCTACCACCTCGTCGCGGAGGACCGGGCGAGGTCACGAGAGCCACTGGAGTCTGTTGTGTCTGCTGTCCGCAATGTGTTGGTGATCGGCGCCGGTTCCGCCGGTACCGCCGCCGCGATCCTGCTCGCCGAAGCCGGGATATCGGTCGAACTCGTCGAGGCCAAACCGGATATCGCCGCTCTGGGATCAGGTATCACGCTGCAGGGCAACGCCCTACGTGTGCTGCTGCAGCTGGGAGTGTGGGAGCAGGTGCGGGCGAAGGGGTACGCCTACGACACCCTGGGTCTGCGCGCACCGGACGCCGCGGGTACCCTGCTGGTCGAACTCGACGAGTTGCGCTCCGGCGGCCCGGACCTGCCCGCCAACATGGGAATGTTCCGTCCCGACCTGGCCCGCATCCTCGTGGACCGAGCCGTCGCGGCGGGCGCGACGATCCGTTTCGGTAACGCACCCACCGGCCTGGCAGCCGACGAGCAGGGCGTGACCGTTGATTTCTCCGACGGATCCACCGGTCGCTTCGACCTCGTCATCGGTGCGGACGGTATCCATTCGTGGACGCGGCGCACGCTCGGCATCGATATCGAGCCGCAGCCGACCGGTATGGGAATCTGGCGACTGTTCGCCCCCCGCCCGGCCTCCATCACCCGCACCGATCTGTACTACGGCGGCCCGGCCTATATCGCCGGATACTGCCCGACCGGACCGGACACCCTCTACGCCTACCTGGTGGAAGATGCCCGCGACGACGCCCGGCCGACCCCGGAGCACGGCCTGGCCGCGATGCAGGAGCTGGCGGCGGCCTACCACGGTCCGTGGGACGAGGTGCGCGCCTCGATGACCGACCCGCAGCGGATCAACTACGCGAAATTCGAAAGCCATGTGATCGACGGGCCGTGGCACCGCGGCAGGGTGGTGCTGATCGGCGACGCCGCCCACAGCTGCCCGCCGACCCTCGCGCAAGGGTGCGCCCAGGCGCTGGAGGACGCCGCCGTGCTGGCCGAACTGCTGATCGCCCATGACGCGGTATCCGAGGACCTGTGGCGTGAGTTCACCGGCCGCCGGCTGGCCCGGGCGAAAGATGTCGTCGAATCCTCGGTCCAGCTGGGGCAGTGGCTGCTCGACCGTGCACAGGGCGATGTCGCCGGACTGATGACCCGTATCTCGCACATGGTTGCCGAGCCCGCGTGAGCAGCGGCTTCCTCCGGTAATCCGGGCACTCGAAACGAAGGACAAAGCATGAACGAACGATTGATCACCCATTTACGGCACGTCGATCTGGCCGTCCCCGACTACGACAAGCAGTTCGAGTTCTATACGAATATGTGGGGGCTGGAACCGCAGACGACCGAGAACGGCCTCGCCTTCCTGGCCGCGGCCGGCTCGCCGGAACAGTATTCGGTGCGCCTGCGCAAGGCCGAGGAGAAACGCCTCGACCTCATTGCGTTCGGTGCGGCGACCCCTGCCGATGTGGACACTATGGCGGAACGCCTGGCCGCCGACGGGGTGCGCCTGATCAGTCGACCGGGCGACCTGCAAACCCCCGGCGGTGGTTACGGTTTCCGGTTCTTCGACAACGACGGCCGCACGCTCGAGGTGTCCTCGGATGTGGCCGTGCGGCGGCACCGCAAGGTCGAGGAGGGGGAGCCGGTGCCGGTCAAGCTTTCGCATGTCGTGATCAACTCGCCGAACCCCGAAGCGACCGTCGCCTTCTACCAGAAGCACCTGTCCTTCGCACTGTCGGACACCCTCATGCACCCGCATATGGGCGAGATGATGTGGTTCCTGCGCACCAACCGGTTCCATCACAGCATCGCCATCGCGCGCTGTCCGCATGTCTCGCTGCATCATGCGTCGTTCGAGATGCGCGGTATCGACGAATACATGCGCGGCACCGGCCGGCTGCTGCGCGGCGGCGTCGAGAAGGTATGGGGCCCTGGTCGGCACATGGCGGGCAACAACACCTTCAGCTACTTCCTCGACCCGCACGGCAACACCGTCGAATACACCACCGAACTCGAGGAACTCGACGAGGACACCTGGCATCCGCATCTGTACGACTTCTCCGATCCCACGGTGAGCGACCAGTGGGGCACCGCGAATCCGATGGAGGAATTCGTGGCCAAGAAATCGTTCAACGACCCCGACCGCGGCTGCTTCGTCGCGCCCCCGGTCTGATGCGGCTCGCGACCTTCACCGCGCCCGGCCCCGCGGCACCCCGTGTTGGGGTTGTAGACGGTGACGCGGTGTATTCGTTCCCCGCTGAACTGAGTATGCGGGACGTGATCGACGCCGGCCTGCCCGAAGCACGCCGGCTGGCCGACCACGCTCGCGCCCGGGGGACCGGGCGACCGCTGGAAGAGGTGCGGCTGCTGGCCCCGCTGCGGCCCGCGTCGATCCGCGACAGTGTGGCGTTCGAGGAACATGTCGAAGGCGTGCGTCGCAGCGTGAACGGGCAGTCGGGGGTGCCCGAGGCCTGGTACGACGCGCCGACGTTCTACTTCACGAATCCGCACGCCGTCCTCGGTCCCGATGAGGAGGCACTGTTCCCGGCATCCTGTGTGGTGCGTGATTTCGAGCTCGAGGTGGCCGTGGTGGTGGGCCGGGCCGGCCGGTCGCTCACCGAGGCACAGGCGCGACAGGCGATCTTCGGGTACACGATCATGAACGACTGGTCGGCGCGGGACCTGCAGAGCCGGGAGATGCAGGTGTCGTTGGGTCCCGCCAAAGGTAAAGATTTCGCGACGAGCCTGGGACCCTGGATCGTCACCGCCGACGAACTCGACCCCTACCGCGACACGGACGGGTTCCTCGACCTCGACTGCGCGGTGAGCGTCAACGGTGTCGAAATCGGCCGCGATGTGCTGAGCAATGCGGGCTGGACCTTCGAATCGATGATCGCCTACGCCTCCCGCGACAGCGGGGTCGAGGCCGGTGATGTGATCGGCTCGGGCACTGTCGGCAACGGCGGTTGCCTCGGCGAACTCTGGGGCCGGCGCGGCGAACAGGATCCGCCGCCACTGCGACCGGGCGACGTCGTGACGCTGACCGTCGAAGGCATCGGCGCGCTGAGCGGCCGGGTCGGAGTCGCCGACCCGGCACCGCCGCTGAGCCCGGTTCGGCGCCGTGACCACGCGGCCTTCCGGCGAGGTTCGCTATGAGCACACTCGCCGGCCGCACCGTGGTCGTCACCGGGGCCGCGTCGGGAATCGGTGCCGCGGTAACGGCCGCGGTCATCGCTGCCGGTGGCCGCGCGGTCGCGGTCGACCGGAATGCCGGGGACGGAGTCCGCCGGCTCGACGTACGCGAACCGCGGGACTGGTCGGCGCTGGTCACCGACCTCGCCGGAGAACCGGTCCACGGCCTGGTCAACTGCGCGGGCCACACCTGGCGGGCGCGGCTCGGGGACGTCACCCCGGACGCTCTCGCCGAAACCCACGCGGTGAACGTCGGCGGTCCGTTGCAGGCGATCCAGGCCCTGTCACCACTGATGCCCGCCGGTGGCTCGATCGTCCTGATCGGCTCGCTCGCCGGCTACCAGGGCCACTACCCGCTGGCCTACACGACCAGCAAATGGGCGGTCCGCGGGCTCACCCGCACAGCGGCCCTGGAACTCGGCGAACGCGGAATCCGGGTCAACACCGTGCATCCGGGATTCATCGAGACCCCGATGACCGCCTCGGCGCCCGCGGAATTCCGGGACGCATCGATCGCGGCCGCGCCGCTGGGTCGCGCGGGCAGCCCGGAAGAGGTCGCGT
This sequence comes from Nocardia sp. NPDC003345, assembly GCF_053589395.1. NCBI lineage: Bacteria > Bacillati > Actinomycetota > Actinomycetes > Mycobacteriales > Nocardiaceae > Nocardia > Nocardia sp. NPDC003345. The sequence continues at coordinate 4,092 of NZ_JBSFRU010000072.1, read as the reverse complement.
CCGTGGTCGTGTTCCTGCTCGGCGACGGAGCCTCGTACGTGACCGGAGCCGAGATCCCCGTCGACGGCGGCGTCACCTCGCACGCGGGCGCGAAACCCGTCTCCGATGCCCTGCGCCCGCACTATCAGCCCCCACAAACCACCCACTGAACAGAGGAAATCATGTTCGAATACTTTCCGGGCAATTACATCTGGAACCTTGGCGTCGTCGCGACACTCAACAGCGGCGGCCTGATCGACGAGGTCGACCGCGCCTGCCGCCCCATCCGCGAACTCGCCGCCCAGGGCTCCGATGTCGGCACCGCCGAATTCATGGCCGCCTGGCGGGCCGTCGCCGACAGGCTCGAACAGCAGGCCGCGGAGGCGGAGAAGGCCGGCCACCTGCGCACCGCCGGGCAGTCGTACTTCCGTGCATCGGTGTACACCGCGCAGGCGGAACGGATGCAGAGCGCCAAAGATTCGAGTCGCAACGCCGAATACCAGCGCAGCGTGGACCTGCTGCTGAAATCGTGCGCGCTGATCGACCTCGCGACCACCAAGGTCGCGATCCCCTACGAGGACACCACTCTTCCGGCCTACTTCCACAACGCCTCGGCCGACGGTTCCCCGACCCCGGTGATCATCATGTGGAACGGCCTGGACTCCACCAAGGAGATGATGGTCGGCGCCGGAATCCATACCGAACTCGCCGCCCGTGGAATTTCCACCCTCATGGTCGACTGCCCCGGCAGCGGCGAGGCGCTGCGATTGCAGGGACTCACCGCGCGGATCGACACCGAGGTATGGGCCGCCGCCTGCGTCGACTGGCTCGAGGCCCGCCCCGATATCCGCAACGACCGGATCGGGCTGGCCGGCTGGTCACTCGGCGGCTACTACGTCCCGCGCGCCGCGGCGTTCGAGAAGCGTCTCGCGCTCTGCGTGGCCTGGGGCGCCAACCACAACTGGGGCGCGGTGCAGAAACGGCGACTCGACCGCGAAGGTGAGAACCCGGTCCCGCATTACTGGGACCACGTGCTGTGGGTGTGGGGACAGCCCGATATCCCGACGTTCATCGAGTTCGCCGAGGACATCCACCTCGACGGTGTGGTCGAGAAGATCACGGTGCCGTTCCTGATCGCGCACGGCGAAAAAGACCGGCAGATCCCGCTCGAATACGCGCACCGGTCCTACGACCAGGCGGTCAACAGTCCCAAGCGGGAACTGCGCCTGTTCACCCCGGAAGAAGGCGCGACCGAACATATCGGCCTCGACCACCTGCCGCACGTCACCACCTTCATCGCCGACTGGGTGCGGGACACCTTCACCGAACTCGACGGAGGCGCGCTGTCATGACCCCGGAAGAACTGGACCGCACCGACCCCGAGGGCGCCATCGCCGCCGCGGCCGCGCGGGTCTCCAACTGGGGCCGCTGGGGCCCGGACGACGTCCTGGGCACCATGAACTTCCTCGACGACACCACCCGCCGCGCCGCGGCCGCCGCGATCCGTACCGGACAGTCGCTCTCACTGTCGCAATCCTTCGATATGGACGGCCCACAAAAGGGCTGGCGCCGACGCACCAACCCCGTGCACACCATGCTCGACACCGGCACCGACGCCGTCGCCGGAATCCAGGGCTTCCCACACGGTCTCGGCGGCGCAGACGATGTGATCGCCATGCCCCTGCAATGCTCCACCCAGTGGGACGGCCTCGGCCATATCTTCGACCACGGCCACGCCTGGAACGGCCGCCCCGCCGACCAGGTCGTCACCAGTCTCGGCGATCAGATCACCGGTATCGAAACGGTCGCCGATGTCATCTGCGGCCGCGGCGTTCTGCTCGACGTCGGAAACGCGATCGGGGAGAACGGTGAACTGCCGGACGGTTTCGCGATCACCCCGGAGCATCTCGAAGAAACCATCGCCGCGCAGGGCAGCAGCTCGCAGATACGGCGCGGCGATATCGTCGTGGTGCGCACGGGGCAGTTGACTCGCGTGCGACGGGACGGATGGGGCGAGTACGCGGGCGGTCCCGCGCCCGGCCTGTCCTTCACCACCGCCGACTGGCTGCATATCGCCGAGATCGCCGCGATCGCCACCGACACGTGGGGATTCGAGGTGCGGCCCAACGAATTCGATGTGGCCTTCCAGCCGCTGCACCAGGTCGCGATCCCACAGATCGGGCTCTTTATCGGGGAGATGTGGGACCTCGACGCACTCGCGCAGGCCTGCCGGGACGACGGCAACTACGATTTCTTCCTCACCGCCGCGCCCATCAAGATCACCGGCGCGGTAGGCGCACCCGTCAACCCGATCGCGGTCCGATGAGCGGCCGCTGGGACGACGGAGGCCGATCGGCGGTTCTACCGGAAGCGGCCGCATGAACGGCACAGTGACCACGACACCCCGCACGGGAGGGAAGAAACCGCTACGGGGCAGAGGATTGGACAAAGTAGTCGGCTCGGCGATGGAGGCGGTCGCCGATATCGCGTCCGGATCCACGATCGCTGTAGGGGGATTCGGTCTCTGTGGTATCCCGTCGACCCTGATAGAGGCCCTGCTCAACCACGGTGCCACCGATCTGGAAGCGGTTTCCAACAACTGCGGTGTCGATGATGCCGGCCTCGGCCGCCTGCTTTCGGCCCACCGGTTGCGGCGGGTTGTGGCGTCCTATGTCGGGGAAAACAAGGAATTCGCCCGCCAATACCTCGCCGGTGAGCTCGAAGTGGAACTCACACCGCAGGGCACTCTCGCCGAGCGGATGCGCGCCGGCGGCGCGGGCATCCCGGCCTTCTTCACTGCCACCGGTGTCGGGACCCTGGTGGCCGAGGGCGGGTTGCCCTGGAAATACGACCGGGCCGGTGCCGTCCTCGTTGCCTCGCCTGCGAAAGAGGTGCGCGAATTCGATGGGCGCCAGTATGTGATGGAGCACGGAATCGTCGCCGAGGTGGCACTGGTGCGGGCCTGGAAGGGCGATCGCCACGGCAACCTCGTCTACCGGGCCTCGGCCCGCAACTTCAACCCGCTCGCCGCTATGTGTGGGCGCCTCACCGTCGCCGAGGTCGAAGAGCTCGTCGAACCGGGTGAACTCGACCCGAACGATATCCACACCCCGGGTATTCATGTCCAGCGAGTCGTGGCGCTGTCCGCGCAGCAGGTGACCGAGAAGAGGATCGAGAAGCTCACGACGCGACAGACCGCAGTCCACGACGAAATCTCGGGCGGAGGTGACCACTGATGCCCTGGACTCGGGAGCAGATGGCCGCCCGCGCAGCGGCGGAACTACCCGACGGCTCTTATGTGAACCTGGGAATCGGGTTGCCCACCCTCATCCCGAATCACATTCCGCCCGGCGTCGAACTCGTACTCCAATCCGAGAACGGCATCCTCGGTGTCGGGCCGTACCCGGCACCCGAGGAAGTCGACGCCGACCTGATCAACGCGGGCAAGGAAACCGTCACCGTCGCACCCGGTGCGTCATTCTTCGACTCGGCCGCATCGTTCGGAATGATTCGCGGCGGCAAGATCGACGCCGCGGTCCTCGGCGCGATGCAGGTCTCGGCCACCGGAGATATCGCGAACTGGATGATCCCCGGAAAGATGGTCAAAGGGATGGGCGGGGCGATGGACCTTATCCACGGCGCCCGCACGGTGATCGTGCTGATGGAACACCTCGCCAAAGACGGTTCCTTCAAAATCGTGAACGAATGCAGCCTGCCGTATACGGGGCGCCGGGTCGTTCAGCGAATCATCACCGATTTGTGCGTACTCGATATCGGCCCGGGAGGTCTGACCCTGGTGGAATCAGCGCCCGGGGTAACCGAGGAGGACCTACGCCGCGCTACCGAGCCGCCGATCCGCGTGCAGCGGTCGCGGAACTCTCGTGCCGGGTGATGTCGACGCGTGAAGCGCGCTACGGGGTCAACCCTGACTCAGGGGCAGGAATTCGCGGTCCGTAAGGCGTGGTCGTAGCGGTCGGTCGCCTCCTGGTCACGTTGTTCGCGTAGTCGTTGGTGAGGTCTCGGTAAAGGCTTCGCACCTGTTCCCGACCCGCAGTGATTGAGGTTCCCCCGCTTCCTTGGAGGGCTCTGAGCGTGGTCCGATGGGACCGGGAA
>NZ_JBSFRU010000071.1:0-22204 GCF_053589395.1 Nocardia sp. NPDC003345 | reverse complement strand
TGGGCTCCGTCCTCGGTGGCCTGCAGGGCGGTGGCCGCACCCGCCGCGCCGTATCCGACGACCACGACGTCCGCGGTCAGGTCCCATTCGTTCGCCATCAATCAACTCCACCGAAACTGAAACGAGTTTCCCTGCTGTTTACGCCGCGGATCAAGTCTTCTGCCACACAACATAGACCTACAGCCGCATCATTCTATAACGTGTTCTACATGAACGATCGGGAATACGATGTGGTGGTGGTCGGCAGCGGCGCCGCCGGGATGACCGCCGCCCTCACCGCCGCGCACAACGGGCTGAGTGTGGTGATCCTGGAGAAGGCTCCCTACTACGGCGGATCGACCGCGCGCTCGGGTGGCGGGGTGTGGATCCCCGGTAACAAGGCCCTGCGCGATTCGGGCGGTCCCGACGACCGCGAGGAGGCGCGGCGGTACCTGCACAGCATCATCGGCGATGTGGTCCCCGCTGAGCGGATCGATACCTATATCGACCGCGGCGCGGAGGCCATGGACTTCGTCCTCGCGCATTCGCCGCTGAAGATGGAATGGGTCAAGGGTTACTCCGACTACTACCCCGAGGCCCCGGGCGGCCGCGCGGGCGGGCGGTCCTGTGAACCCAAACCGTTCAACGCCAAGATCCTCGGCGAGGAGCGGTTCAATATCCATCCGCCCTATTCCAAGGCCCCGCTCAATGTGGCCGTCACCCAGGCCGATTTCGTCCGGCTGAACCTGATCCGCCGGCATCCCAAGGGTGTGCTGCGGGCGCTGCGGGTCGGGGTACGCACCTACTGGGCCAAGTTCACCAACAAACACCTGATGGTCATGGGCCAGGCGGTGATCGCAGGTATGCGCAAGGGCCTGATGGACGCGAACGTACCCCTGCTGCTCGACACCCCCATGACCAAACTGGTGGTCACGAACGGCAAGGTCACCGGCGTAGAGGCCACCCACAACGGCGAAACCGTCACCTTCACCGCCCGCCACGGCGTGATCCTGGGCAGCGGCGGATTCGAGCACAACGCGGAGATGCGGGCCAAGTACCAGCGCGAGCCGATCACCACTGAGTGGACGACCGGGGCCGCCACCAACACCGGCGATGGCATCGTCGCGGGTATGGACGCGGGCGCCGCTATCGGCTTCATGGAGGACGCCTGGTGGGGTCCGACCATCTTCAAGGGCGGTAAGCCCTGGTTCGCGCTGTCCGAGCGCAACCTGCCCGGGTCGATCATGATCAACACCCGGGGTGAGCGGTTCGGCAACGAATCCGCGCCCTATGTCGAGGCCGTGCACACCATGTACGGCGGCGAGTACGGGCAGGGCGAGGGGCCGGGCGAGAACATCCCCACCTGGCTCGTCTTCGACCAGCGGTACCGCAACCGGTACATGTTCGCCAGCCTGCAGCCGGGCCTGAAGTTCCCGTCGCGCTGGATGGAGAACGACCTCATCGTCAAGGCCGCAACCCTGGACGAACTGGCCGAGAAGATCGGCATCCCCGCCGATAAACTCGCCGCCACCGTCGAGCGTTTCAACAAGTTCGCCGAAACCGGCAAGGACGAGGACTACGGCCGCGGCGACAGCCAGTACGACCGCTACTACGGCGACCCGACGGTCAAACCGAACCCGTGCCTCGCGTCGCTGGTCCAGGGCCCGTACTACGCGGCCAAGATGGTGCCCGGCGACCTCGGTACCAAGGGCGGTCTGGTCGCCGATACGGCCGCGCGCGTGCTGCGCGAGGACGGCACCCCGATCGAGGGCCTGTACGCCTCCGGCAATGTCTCGACCCCGGTGATGGGCCACACCTACGCGGGCCCCGGCGCCACCATCGGACCCGCGATCGCCTTCGGTTACCTCGCGGTCCACGACATCATCGCCCGCTCGAAGACCGCGGCCTGAGCCGATCCGAGGAGACCTCTCGTATGCCGATCGATCCGAAAGTAGCTCTGGGAGCCGAACTCCCGAGCAAGGAATTCTCCTGGACCGCCTCCGACGTCCAGCTCTATCACCTGGGTATCGGCGCCGGCCACCGCTGGACCGAACCCGCCGAACTGCGCTACCTCGACGACCGGGAACCGCAGGTGCTGCCGACCTTCGCGACGGTGGCGCACACGCTGCGCGATACCGATCCGCCGAAGGTGAAATTCCCCGGTGTCGATATCGACCTGGCCAAGGTGGTGCACGGTTCGCAGGAGGTGCAGGTGCACCGGCCGCTGCCCGCCTCGGGTAAGGCGACCCGCACCGGCCGGATCAGCGAACTGTGGGACAAGGGCTCCAACGCGGTGATCGTGCAGGAGTTCACCGTCACCGGTTCCGACGGCGAAGCGTTGTGGACCGAGCGGTCCTCCATCTTCGCCCGCGGCGAAGGCGGGTTCGGCGGCGAACGCGGGCCGAGCAGCAAGGCCGAACTCCCCGACCGGGAGCCGGATTTCGACGTCACCACCGCGACCCTGCCGCAGCAGGCCCTGCTCTACCGCCTCTGCGGCGACCGCAACCCACTGCATTCGGATCCGGAGTTCGCGAAGGGGGCGGGCTTCCCCGCGCCGATCCTGCACGGGCTGTGCACCTACGGGATCATCTGCAAGACCGCCACCGACGCGGTGCTGGATTCGGTGGCCGGCCGGGTCACCGGATTCAAGGCGCGCTTCGCCGGGGTGCTGTTCCCCGGTGAGACATTGCGGTCGCGGATCTGGCGGGAACCGGGGCAGCTGATCATCAGCGCGACAGCCGTCGAACGTGAGAACGCGCCCGTGCTCGGCGACGTGGTACTCACCTTCGCCGACTAGCGAACCGTCCCGAACGGCCGGGTGCCCCACAGCGGGTCCCGGCCGTTTCGGTCAACTGATCGTCCCGGGCGGCGCGATCCACTGCGTCGGCTGGCCGGTTACCTCCGCGACGGATTCGAAATCACGGTCGTAATGCAGAATCGCCAGGTTATGGGCCTCGGCGGTCACCGCGATCGCCAGATCCGCGACCCCCGCACTCCGGTGTGTTCCACGTTCGGTAAGCATTTGCTGAACCTGATGGGTTCGCACCCAGAGATTGTCCGGTGTGATCGCCCAGCCGAACAACTCGCCGAGGAGCTCCTGCTTCCGGAGCCGGTCTCCCAGGGACCGGGCCCCGAACAGAAGTTCCAGCTCGACTACGTCACATAGCGCGATCACCCCGGCGGTCAGGGATTCGTGCCACGTCTTGCGGAGTGCCGGGTCCCTCAGGACTCGCACGGCGGCCGAGGTGTCGATGAGGTAGCTGATCATCGCCGGTATTCGGACTTGTCCAGCAGAGTGTCGAAGTCACCCCGCTCTGCCATCTCACCCAGTTCGTTCAGCGCCTTGACCCGCTTGAGCCGCTTGGCGACCTCGATCAAGGCCGCGTTGACCGTATCCTTCTTGGTGCCCGTGCCGAGCAGCCGTTGCGCTTCGGCCAGCGCCTCGTCGTCGACTTCGATAAGCAGTTTCGACATCCACCCTCCCTTATATCGGAGATATCCGAACTGAATATATCGAATATTTGAATGGATGTGCCACGGGCCGCTGATCCGGGATGCCGGCTGGTCAAGCCTCGGTGCGACGGGTGGCCGGCACACACCGCTTCCGATGTGCGCCGGGCGGTACGGGAACCGGGCGATCCGGGCCGGTATCGACCGGTTCGTCCAGAAGATCGGACGCCACTACCGCGACGGGCCGGATCCCGCGGATCCTGAGGGCCAGGCGGATCGCACCGGCCGCGCCGGCCGAGACGGTGAGCAGCACGAACAGAGCGGCCAGGTAACCGGCCGAGTCCGGCAGCGAACCGGTCGAGGTTGTTTCCCGGACGGCATCGGCCGCCGCTCGCGGGCCGTCCGCCACCTCTCGCGCCGGATCGCCGGCACCGGTCGCGGGCGGCGGCGCCGGCACGAGGGGTGGCACGAGGGGCGGTCCCGGCGCGACCGGCGGCGGGGTGGACCGTGGAGCGGGTATCCGGTGGAAGGTCAGGTCTGTCGCCACCGCCGTGAACCACCCCAGGATCAAGCCGGTGGCGGAGCGCCCGTCCGAGGTGAAGGCGGCATTCGGGTAGTCGACGTGGCGGCGCACGGTATCGGCGTAGCGCAACCACTGCACGGGATCGAGGAGTTCGGCGTTGTCCGCACTCAGGCCGCCGAGGGAGTCGAAGGTCTTCGAGACGAGGTTGAACAGCGTCCGCTTCGGCACCGGGCGCTCGACCGCGGTGACCAGTGCGTCCGCGGTACGTTGCAGCCCGGTCAACGGATCGGGCGCGGTAGCGATACCGGCGACCTCCGCGGGTGTCAGCGCCACACCGACGATCGCGAGCAGGGTGTTGAGGGCGCTCGTTCCCAATTTGAACAGGGCCTGCCGGGCCTCCGGTTCGCCGCTGGACCTGGGGTCGGCGGCCTCGGCCAGCCGGACGCTGAGCGGTTTCTCCGGGGTCAGCGACAGTGTTCCGAGGGAATAGCCGTTCAGGTCGTGATTGACGATGCTGGTCGCGGTGCGCGACAGGGTCGCCGAGAAGGCGTCGGAGATCGAGGTGAGCGCGGCGAGTGGGTCCGACGGAACCAGTTCGGCCTGGCCCAGGATGTTGACGATCATATGCAGCAGCGGCACGTCCGGCGGCGCGTCACAGGCGAGATCGCCGGGCAGGCACAGAGAGGCGACCCGGCCGGTGAGCGCGCCGAAATCCGTGGCGATATCGCTCAGTGGCCCGATCCCGCCGCCCGGCATGGCGCGTTGCGCGAATCCGGGTACGGATCCCAGCTCCGCACCGGTGGTTCCGGGGGCCGGGTCGGGCCGGTCGCGTCCCGGCAGCCCGGGCAGGATCGGGGCTCCCGGTGCGCGGGTGGGATCGGCGAGCAGCGCCACCGCCGCGACGCGATCGGCCGGGACGGCGGAGCCGCCCGCGCCCACTTCGCGCGCGAACATGGAGACCACATGCGCGCCCTGCGAATACCCGATCAGGCCGAGCTGGGTGCGAGGGCAGCGGTCGAGGACAGCGGTCGCCATATCCCGCAACTGCCCCAGACCTTCGGCCGCCGAGGCGGAATAGGGCACCAGGGCCCCGGGCAGAGCGCCGCCGAACGCCGCGGGGTAGGGCACATACGCCTGCCCGACCCGCTGTCCGAGGGCCTCGGTCAAGGGGTCCAGCACAGATGCGAGCAACCCGGTTACGGCGGCACCGGCGGCGGAGGCGGCTGCCGACGCACCGGTCCCCTCCACGCCGAGTACGAAAAGACTGTGGCAGTCACCGGAGGCCGCACCCGCCGGAGGATCCTCCTGGGCGGTCGCGATCACGGGCGGACCGGTCACGACTATTACGGAACCGACCGCCAGTACGACGATTCCGCGCGCGACTCGTTTCCATGGCCAGCGAGCACACTTCATCCGGACCTCCGAACAGAACGCCGCCCGCGGGCACCGGCGGCGAACGATGGCGTGTTCTGCGGGTAGCGCTACGGAACCAGCAGCCCGATCACGAAATCCAGGACCGCGCCGACAATCTGCCCGACGGTGCCGATGATCATGCTCCAACTCCTCACCCACAGGGAATACGCCGACGCGCGAGTGAATCGCCGACCATTTCGAAAGAATGGAAAAGACGACACCTACCCGCCTCGCCATCGAGGCGCAGGCCGTGCGAGGCGGGTAAGGCCATAGTGGAACTACCGAGAAAACAACGTTCGCCCCCGATGGGGATCACGAGCTACCTCGGGGTCGAGAAAAAGAGCTCAGAGCAGGATGCCGATCAGGCCGGTGAGCAGGCTGCCGACGGACGCGAGCAGATCGGTAAGGAACATTTTTCGCCTCTTTCTATCGGTTCCGATGATGCGCCCGGGCGGGATGCCCGGACCGCGTGATCACGTACCTCCACAAAGCGGAACAGCCTGTGACAGCGCCGATCGCGCCTCGCGAAACAGCTCGAGATGAAGCCGGGAGGAGCAATCACCAACTATTCGGCACTGGACCGGGGATGGATGGGGTAATACGTGAAGTTTGTTTTGTAGCCGCATATTTGGACGGGTTGGCGGCTGCGACACGTGAAAACTTGCTCTCCACAAGGATTTCACGAACCGCGACCGGGGTAACCTGCGGGCCCCCCGAAGGTGAGGGGGTTGCCTTCGCACGATGCGCCGGGATCCCGGCCGGCGGCCCGGATCTCGTCACGTCCACAACCACCCCGGCCGCTTCCCGGACGGCCCGGCCCGGTCGTGCGACCATGAGGCGGCCGGGGGCCGACAGGGAGGTGCGGAGTATGGCTCGGGATCCGGGAACCGAGGGCGAACCATCCGGCGGGCGGCAGCCGACCGGACACGAGATCCGCAGCGGTAGATCCTGGGACGCCTCCTATACCGACGGTCCCGCCCCCTGGGATATCGGCGGGCCGCAGCCGGCGGTGATGCGGCTGGCATCGCGCGGGGCGTTCACCGGCACAGTGCTCGACGCGGGCTGCGGGACCGGGGAGAACACGCTGCATATCGCGGCGCTGGGGTTGCCGGTGGTGGGATTCGATATCGCGGAGACCGCGGTGGCCACCGCCCGCGAGAAGGCCGAGCGCGCCGGGATCGGCGTGGAGTTCGTCACGGCCGACGCCCGCGACCTGGGCGGGCTGGGACGCCGTTTCGATACCGTGCTGGACTGCGGCCTGTTCCACAGTTTCGACCCCGCTGAACGACCCGCCTACCTCGCGAGCCTGGCCGGCGTCACCGAGCCGGGCGCGACGCTGTATCTGCTGTGCTTCAGTGACCAGGGCGCCGCACCCGGACCGCATCCGGTGACCGGGGAAGAGTTGCGCGCGGCGTTCGACCGGCCCGGATGGCGTATCGACGCCGTGGATTCCGAACGACTGGAGACCCGCTTCCACGAACAGGGCGCCCCGGCCTGGTCCGCGCGGATCGAGCGGGTCGCGCAGTCCGGGTAGCCCCCGGGCCCACCCCGTGGCGGTTCAATCGTCCGGATCACTGTCCGGCAGCGCCGATCCGGTTCCCGCACCCGGCGCCTTCGCGGGCGCGGGGCGGCGCCGGGTGGCGGTGATGCTGTAGGTGAGGATCGACGACAGCAGGATCACCAGCACCGGCGCCAGCACCGGCGCCCAGGGCAGCTGGAACGGCAGCAGGGCCGCGCCGCAGGCCGCGAGAGTCCACAGGATGGCACCCAGAACCGAGGGCAGCGTGGTGGGAACCACCCCGCGCGGGGCGGTCACAGTGGCGATGTTCAGCAGGTAGGTCGTGGCGACCAGCCCGGCCGCGGCCGAGGCGACGAGTTCGGGATCGGACAGGCCCAGCACGCCGATCACCAGCAGGACCGCGGCGATCGCCGACCAGCGCCACCACCATCCGACCACCACCAGCACGATCGCGACGGGGGCGGCCCACGGCTGGATCAGCGCCACCAGCAGTACCAGCAACGTTCCGGAGAGATGGGCCAGGAACGCGATCATCGCCGCACCCGGATCATCCGGCGGTGCTGCGGTAGCAGGCGCATCGTCTGGTCGAGGCGGGTATCGGCGCCCCAGGGCACGATATCGACGCCGACCGTACTCATATCCCGGTACATCGAAGTCCGTTCCAATTGCCACATCTTGTCCATGGTGGGGTCGAGATCCGCGGTGAACGGGCTCCCACGCAGTACGTCCACTGCCACCACCACGTGCCCGCGTTTGCGCAGATCGATCAGGGCCAGGGCGAACTGGGTGTCCAGCAGGGTGGTGAAGGCGACGATGATCGCGCCCAGCGGTACGGCGGCATAGGGGGCGAGCGTGCCGGTGGTGGGGATGTACTCGTCGCCGACATCGAGGACGGTGTCGACGATCCGGTAGAACTGGCGACGGCCGATATCGGGTCGCAACCAGCGCGGTTGCTGCCCCAGACACACCACCGCGGTCCGGTCACCGGCCTGCAGGGTGGACTGCACCACTTGGGCGGCACCGCGGACCGAGAGCTCCAGGGCGTCACTGGCCGGACCGGGCGCCTGCTGCGAGGTGTCCACCAGGACCACCACATCCGCCGACCGGTTGGTCAGGCGTTCGGTGACGTAGAGGCGGCCCCGGCGGGCGCTCACCGGCCAGTTCACGATCCGCAGCTGGTCACCGGGGGCGTAGGCGCGGATATCGGCGTACTCGACACCCGGGCCGTGCCGGCGGGTCAGATGGACGCCGAGACGTTCCGGAAGTTCGGTGCGCGGCAGCCGCATCCGCTGCGGATCGGTGATCGGGTAGACGTAGACCTCCCCCGCCGGCAGTGTCGCGGTGGCCAGCGCCATACCGGCCGGGCTCAGCGCCTTGACCCGCACCGAGATCGGATAGCGACCCCACCGCTGCGCCGAAACCGTCAGCCGCAGCCCGGCCGGGGATTCTCCGGAATCCACGGACTCCTCGACCGTGACCGTCATCCCGTCGGCGGTCACCGGTTTGCAGCGCAGCAGCGCATGCCCCTGATCCACGAACGCCGCGACCGTGACGGTCACCTGCTCGTGTTCGAAACAGCGCTGCGTACCGCCGCCGTCCACCTGGATCCGGGTACGTGTCACCTGCCAGGGCGCGCTGGCCAGCACGCCGAGCATGGGCGCCGCGAACACCACCAGTTGCCAGCTGGCCGAGATCACCGCACCGAGCAGCGCGACCGCCGAGGCGATGGCCAGCAGATAGCTCAGCGGGGCGGGGCGCCAGCGCAGTCGCGCCTCCACCGTGGCACTGGCGTCGCGGTGTCTCATTGCGTGGCGGCGCGCGGAACCGGCAGGCGGCGCAGGAGTTCGCCGATCACATCCTCGCCGCGGATACGGCGCACCCACATCTCGGGGCGGAGGGTGATCCGGTGTGCCATCGCGGGAATCGCCAGGGCTTTCACATCTTCGGGGACCACGTAGTCGCGGCCGTTCAGCAGGGCCCGGGCGCGGGCCATCTGCACCAGATCGAGTTCCGACCGCGGGCTCGCACCCACCTCGACCTGCGCGTGGGCCCGGGTGGCGCTCGCCAGCGCGACCACATAACCAACCACATCGGGGTGCACCGAGACGAATTCCACCGCGTGCCGCATCTCCAGCAGGCCCTTGGCGTCGACGACCTGGTTGACCCGCGGCTGCACCGCGCCCCGCTCCAGCCGCCGCCGGATCATCTCGGTCTCGTCCAGTTCGGACAGGTAGCCCAGCCGCAACTGGATGGCGAACCGGTCCAGCTGCGCCTCCGGCAGCGGATAGGTGCCCTCGTATTCGATTGGGTTGTCGGTGGCGAGCACGACGAACGGCTGCGGCAGCGGGAAGGTCTCGCCGTCGATGCTCACCTGCCCCTCGGCCATCGCCTCCAGCAGCGCGGCCTGCGTTTTGGGCGGGGTGCGGTTCACCTCGTCGGCGAGCAGCATATGAGTGAACACCGGGCCACGGCGGAAAGTGAAACGCCCGGTGGACATATCGTAGATCGTGGAGCCGAGCAGATCCGCCGGCAGCAGGTCGGGGGTGAACTGCACCCGGGTGAAGTCCAGGCCGAGCGCGGCCGCGAAGGACCGCGCTATCAGTGTTTTGCCCAGGCCCGGCAGATCCTCGATGAGCACATGCCCGCCGGACAGGATCGCGATCATGATGAGCTGTAGCTCTTCGCGTTTACCGACGACGACCCGGCCAACCTCCCGGAGCACGGCTTCGGTGCGTTGGACGGTCGCGTCCAAGGGCATCGTCATGTCATCTCTCGCAATGCGTCGACCCGTTTCACATTCTCTGAAGGCGGCTCAGGATCTCGTCCAGAGCCGCGCGACCCGGCGCGGGCGTGTTCTGGTCACGCAGCTCCGAGTCGGCGGGATCCACCCAGCGCCACAGTTCGGCACCGAACAAATGGACCCCGGCGTTTTCCAGCGCCCGCCGGTTCTTGCTGACCCGCAGTCCGGCCGACAACTGGAATTCCTTGGCCAGCAGCGGGCGCAGATGCCGATCCCAGTCGGCGCGACTGCCGTCGGCGCGATCGACGAGCATCTCGGCCCGGGCATACCAGTGGCGCAGCATCTCGGCGGGCCCGTTCTCCATATCGTCGGCCGCTTCCCTGTCCCGCTTCTCCGGGCGCAGCAGCACCCATACGAAGCAGCACAGCGCGAACGCCACCGGCACACCCGCGGCGACCAGGATGAAATCGCGGGCCCGCAGGTAGGCGGCCACCTCGAACAGGGCGACGGCGATTATCGCGGTCACCACGATCCACGGCCTGCTCACAGCGACCCCCTCCGGTCCGCGCCCTCGCCGACCGGCAGCACCGGCGGGTAACCGTCCGGATCCGCGGCGACCGCGGCGGGCATCGCCGGCGGCGCCATCCCCTGCAGGTCGGCGAGCACCACCCGCAGCAGCTGTTCGGCCCGCATCCGCTGCCACGCCAGCATGGAGTGCGGACTGAACCGCGCCTCCTCGAACAGCGCGACCAGTTCCCGCGCCGAGGTATCGCGCAGGGCCCCGTGCTCGAAGGCGCGGGCCAGTACTTCCATCGGGGTGTCCGATGCCCGCGGCGCCACCCCGCGCGCCCTGACCAGCCCTCGCTCCATGGCGATATAGCAGGCGATGATGGCGGTCCGCGGATCCTGGCCGGGCGCGTTCATCGCGGCCAGACCCATTTCGGCGGCTTTCACCAGCGAATCGGTTTCCATCGCCAGCCGTTCGCCGGCGGCGGCCTCGTCGTCGTCGGGTTCCGCGGCCCGTTCACGTCTGGTGGTATTGACGGTCACCACGGCCAGACCGGTGATCGCGACCGCCACCAGCGTCCCGGCGGCGGCGGTCGCGAGGATCATGCCGGTGCCGGTGAGCACCGGCTGGTCCTCGTCGGTGCCGGGTGGAACGGGGGTGGGTTGATCCGCCGGTTGCCCGTTCGCCGCCGGCGGGGGAATCTGCTCGGCGGCGCGCTGGAAACCGATGAAGTAGATCGCGAAGAAGATCGCTGCCAGGACTCCGGTGAAGGCCAGGACGAACAGCGCGACGAGCCCGAGCCGCCCCAGCCGCCAGGTGTGCGCGGCTTCCTCCAGATCGGGCATGGCCAGCGGTAACCGGTGCTGGCTGGCGATGACACCGGCGAGCAGCACCACGATGGAGACGGTGAGAAGTACCGGCATCAGCGCGACGGTGAGTGCGGCGGGCGTACCGCCGCTGTCGGGGTGATCCGAGACCCCGGGGATGTTTCCGCGCAGCGCGACGACAGCGCAGAACAACAGCGCGAACACCGCCACAATGCGCGCGATCAGCGCCCGCGACCCGGCCAACCCGATACCTCGAACCTGCGTACTGCCAAGAACAGCCACATATTTACATGCCGGACGGCCGGTCCGGGAGTGAATCGACAATATGAAATGCCAAGTTTTTCATCTTTACCAGCCCCTTGCCGGCAAACCTGCTGTCCATCGAGGAATCAACAGTCATATCTTGTTCCCCCCTGTGAAATCTCACAACCCCCGATCGAGAATCGGGGGCAGCGATCCGCGTTCGCCCTCGAGTAACTCCGCGAGGGCGGCCGGTACGCCCGCGCCGCTGGGACAACAGCGGCGCGGGGTATCCGATCCGGAGGAGTTCGCGTTCGGTTCGTGGCTGCGCTCAGCCCGCGTCGGCGCTGAGCACCAGTCCGGATGTGGGCACCCCGGTACCGGCCGTGACCAGCACATTCTCCACGTTCTCGAGCTGGTTCACCGAAGCACCGCGTAGCTGCCGCACGCCCTCCGCGATACCGTTCATACCGTGGATATAGGCCTCACCGAGCTGTCCACCGTGAGTGTTGACAGGCAGTTTTCCACCGATTTCGATGGCGCCGTCGGCAATGAAATCCTTCGCCTCGCCGCGCCCGCAAAAACCCAATTCCTCGAGCTGCATGAGGACGAACGGTGTGAAGTGGTCGTACAGAACTGCAGTTTGCATATCCTCGGGCCGCAAACCGCTCTGCGCCCACAACTGGTCGCCGACAAGGCCCATTTCCGGCAACCCGGTGAGCCCGTCGCGGTAGTAGCTGGTCATCACGTACTGGTCGGCCCCGCTGCCCTGGGCGGCGGCGGTGATGACGGCCGCGGGGTTGGGCAGATCCCGGGCCCGCTCCACACTCGTCACCACGATCGCGACCCCGCCGTCGGATTCCTGGCAGCAGTCGAGCAGATGCAGCGGCTCGGCGATCCAGCGCGAGGCCTGGTGATCGTCGAGGGTGATCGGCTTGTTGTAGAAGAAGGCGTTCGGGTTGGCCGCCGCGTGTTTGCGATCGGCCACCGCCACCCGGCCGAAATCGGCCGAGGTCGCGCCGTACACGTGCATATACCGGCGGGCGACCATCGCCACCTGCGCGGCGGGCGTACCCAGCCCGTGCGGATAGGACCAGCCGGCATCGATACCCGAGGAGGTCGGCGCCGCGGCCAGCGAGCTGGAGAACTGCCCGAACCGGGAGACCGAGCGTTCGTTGAACGCGCGATACGCGACCACCACATCGGCGACCCCGGTCGCGACCGCCATCGCGGCCTGCTGCACGGTGGCGCAGGCCGCGCCGCCGCCGTAGCCGATATGGCTGAAGAACTTGAGCTGCGGGATGCCGACCGCCCGCGCGACCGCGACCTGCAGATTGGTATCCATCGTGAAGGTGGTCAGGCCGTCCACGTCGGCCGGGGTGAGCCCGGCGTCGGTCAGGGCGGCGGTCACGGCCTCGGCGGCCAGCCGCAATTCGCTGCGCCCGGATTCCTTGGAGAAATCGGTGGCGCCGATACCCGCGATGGCGGCCCGGCCGGACAGGGGGTGTTTCGAATTGGTCATCAGAACCTCATTCCGCGGGCTGGACAGGATTCGGCGGCACCGCGCTCATGCCGCACCGCCCGCGCCCGGGACGGTGGCGACCACCGTCGCGACGATGTGATCACCCAGGCTGTCCTTGCCGACGACCTCCAGACGGACGTCCGCCCCGTCGAGTTCGACGACCTTTCCGGTCAGGGTCAGGGTGTCGTAGGCGTACAGCGGCACCCCGAGGCGCAGCGAGATCGACCTCACCACGGTGGACGGTCCCGACCAGTCGGTGACGAATCGCTGCACCAGGCCGGTATCGGTGAGGATGTTGACGAAGATGTCCTTGGATCCCCGTTCGATCGCCTTGTCCCGATCGTGGTGCACATCCTGGAAATCCCGGGTGGCCAGCGCGGTACTGATGACGAAGGTGGGGTCGGCGTGGATGGACAGTTCGGGCAGTTCGGTCCCGACGGTGACCGCGGCCGGATCGAATGTGGCGGTCATGCGGTCACCTTCCAGAACGGCAGCGCCGTATCGTCGTCCAGGGCCTCGAAACCGGCGACGACCTCGAGTCCGACCTCGACCTTCTCGGGTTCGATCCCGCGCAGTTCGCCGAGCATCCGCACCCCCTCTTCCAGTTCGACCAGGGCGACCACGAACGGCAGATCGCGACCGGGCACCTTGGGCGCGTGGTGCACGACGTAGCTGAACACCGTGCCCTTGCCCGAGGAGACGATGTAGTCGACCGGTTCGGATTTGTCCTGCCAGATCGCCGGCACCGGCGGATGGCGCAGGGTGCCGTCCGGGAGCTTCTGGATACGCAACTCGCCCGCCTTGGTACCCGCCCAGAAGAATTCGGTGTCGTGCGAGACCAGCGGTCGCACCCGTTCCCCCGCCGCGGGTTTCGGCGGTGCCGCCGTACCCGGAGCGAATTTCAGGATGCGGAACAGCATTTCGGTGACCAATTCGTCGCCGACGTACCAGCTGGTGCGATAGGTCAGGAAGAAACCCTCGCCCAGCCCGGTCCGCTTCGGCCCGACGATACCGTCCAGCGCGCTGGTGATATTCACCTCTTCGCCGGGCCGCACGTAGCGGTGGTAGATCTGCTCGCAGTTGGTGCCGACCACCGAGGTGTATCCGGCGGAGTCGAGCAGCGCGTTGGTGGACTCCATGGGGTCGTCGGCCGGGCGTTTACCGCCCAGACCGAGCATGGTCCACACCTGCGCCATGGCGGGCGGGGCGACGATCCCGTCGAAACCCGCGGCCTTCGCGGCGGCTTCGTCGACGTAGACCGGATTGGTATCGCCCAGGGCCTCGACCCAGTTGTTGATCATCGGCTGATTGATCGGATCGCGGCCGGGCCGCGGCGCGCTGGCCCCGGCCGCCATGATCTTCTCGGCGGCCGCGGTGATCGCTTCCGGCGTACTGGTTTCCGGCACGGACTCAACTCCTCGGTTTCATTACTCGGCACCGGTCACGTCGCATCAACGCGGTACCCGTGGCAGCTTCAGACCCGCGGACGCGACCAGTTCCCGCATCACCTCGTTGACGCCACCGCCGAAGGTGACCACCAGGTTCTGCTTGGTCCGCCGATCCAGCCAGGTCAGCAGGTCCGCCGTCGCCGGATCGGCCGGGTCGCCGAAACGGCCCACGATCTCCTCGGCCAGCCGGCCCGCCTCCTGCAGCGATTCGGTGGAGAAGATCTTGGTGGCCGAGGCGTCCGCGATCACCTGCGCCTGATCGATATCGGGATTCTCCGCGGTCGCCGCGACCTGCCAGTTCAGCAGTTCGTTGAGACGTGTCATGGCGTGGATCCGGCCCAGCGGCCGCTGCGCCTCGGGATGATCCAGGACACCGCGCGGGCGGGCCCAGTCGCGGACCCGGTCGTAGAGCTGTTCGATCTTGCCGGACGGCCCCAGGCTCACGCGTTCGTGGTTGAGCTGCGTGGTGATGAGCCGCCAGCCCTTGTCGACCTCGCCGACCAGCATGCTCGCCGGCACCCGGACGCCGTCGAAATAGGTGGCGTTGGTGTGATGAGCGCCGTCGGCGGTGATGATCGGAGTCCACGAATAGCCCGGATCCGAGGTATCGGCGATCAGAATGGTGATCCCGCGATGCCGCGATTCCACCGACCCGGTCCGGCAGGCCAGCCAGACGTAATCGGCCTCGTGCGCGCCGGTGGTGAAGATCTTCTGCCCGTTGACCACCCAGTCACCGGCGTCGTCACGCACCGCGCTGGTCCGCAGCGCGGCCAGATCGGTACCGGCCTCCGGTTCGGAGTACCCGATGGCGAAATGGATATCGCCGGAAAGGATTCCGGGCAGGAACTTCTCCTTCTGCTCCTGCGTGCCGAAGGTCTGCAACGTGGGGCCGACGGTCAGCAGCGTCACCAGCGGCAGCGGCACATCGGCGCGGGAGGCCTCGTTGTAGAAGATCTGCTGTTCGACGGGACCGAAGCCCTGACCGCCGTACTCCTTGGGCCAGCCGACGCCCAGCCAGCCGTCGCGGCCCATCCGCCGCACCACCGCGCGGTAGGCGTCGCCGTGCCGGTTGACCTGCATCTCGGCGGATTCCTCCGGCGTGACGAGATCGGCGAAGTAGGCCCGCAGGTCGTCGCGTAGTTTGCGTTGTTCGCTGGTCAGATCGATGAACACCCTGCTCCCAATCGTTCGAGCCGCAGTGCGGCGCCGCCCAGCCAGCGGGCGAGGTCCTTGGACTGTGAGTAGTAGCGGTGCATGGAATGCGTGACATCCACACCGATACCGCCGTGCAGGTGATGACATTTCTGCATGGCCTGCGGAAGTTCCGCGGCCACCGTATAGGCCAGCACGTTCAGATCGTCGTCGATCCGCTGCTGCCGTTCGGGGCTCGTATCCTCCTGCCCGAGCGCCCAGTTCGCGGAAAGCGCGGCGGCGTGCAGGGTGCGCGACACCACATAGAGATCCGCGATCTGCTGGGCCACCGCCTGGAATTCGGCCAGCGGCCGGTTGAACTGATGCCGGGTGCCCACATGGGTTGCGGTGAGCTTCAGCGCACCCGCCAGCAATCCGTCGGCAACCGCGCCGATGGTGCCCAGCACCATCCGGTGCAATCGCGTCGCCAGTTCGGGGAACAACCGGTCGGCCGGGACGACCACGCCGTCCAGGTGCACCGAGAATTCCGGCAGGCCCCCGGAGACCGGCGAACCGGTCAGGGTCAGGCCCGCGGCCGACGTCTCCACCAGCGCGACCCCGGAATCGGTGGTCACCAGCAGCCACCGCGCCTGGTCGGCGCAGGGCACCGCGACCTTGTGACCGGTGATCCGGACGCTGTCGCCGGACACCTCGGCCTTGGTCGCCGGTTCGGTGGTCAGCGGCGCTCCGGGTTCGCTGATCGCCGCCGAGAGCACCGCGCCCTCGGCCACCGCGGGGAACACCTCCGCGGCCACGGCCTCCGGGATCGAGCCCAGCAGGGGCAGGACCCCGAAGCCCAGGGTGGGCAGCGCGGGTGCGGCGACGGCGTCGGTGGCCAGCTCGGTCAGCAGGACCGACACCGCGTCGATGCCCATATCGTCGCCGCCGTATTGCTCCGGTAGCGCCACCGACAGCAGGCCGGTCGCCGTGAGCGCGGGCCACAGGTCCGCGTCGCGGGCCGCCTCCCGCTCCAGTAGTCCGACGACGACCTCGGCCACCGCCTCCTGGGCCTCGTCTCGGGTGAAGTCCACGTTCAGCTCTCCAGTCGTCGCACGAACTATCCGGCCGCGTCCCGGGGTAGCCCCAGAATCCGTTCGGCCGCCACGGTAAGCAGGATCTGCTCGGTACCGCCCGCGATCGACAGACAGCGGGTGAGCAGGAATTCCGAGGTGTCCGCGGTCGCGCGGGCGCCGGCCGGCCCGGCCACCTGCACCGCGAACTCCGCCACCGCCTGCCGGTGCCGCACCCCCACGAGTTTGCGCACACTGCTCTGCGCGCTGGGGTCGGCTCCGGCCAGAATGCGTACCGCGGCACGCTGTTCCAGCAGCAGCCCGGCGATGGCATCGGCGACGAACCCGCCGAGCCGGTCGTTCACCAGCTCCGAGCCCCGTCCGGTCGCGGGCAGTTTCGCGATGAGTTCCTCGAGCGCCGGCCCGATCCCGTTGCCGCTCATCGCGACCCGTTCGGCCGACAGCGTCGAGCGGGCGATCTTCCAGCCGTTGCCCAGGTCACCGACCACGCACTCGTCGGGAACGAACACCCCGTCCAGGAACACCTCACTGAACCGGGCCTCACCGGTGATCTGCACGAGCGGCCGGATATCGATACCGGCGCTGCGCATATCGACGAGGAAGTAGCTGATGCCCTTGTGCTTCGGCGCGGCGGCATCGGTGCGGGCCAGGCAGATCGCCCAGTTGGCCTCCTTGGCCAGCGAGGTCCACACCTTCTGGCCGCGCAGGATCCAGCCGCCCTCGGTCCGTTCGGCGGTGGTCCGCAGCGCGGCCAGATCCGACCCGGCTTCCGGTTCGCTGAACAACTGGCACCAGACGACCTCACCGCGCAGGGTCGGCCAGGCGAACCGCTCGATCTGTTCGGATGTGCCGTGCTGCAGCAGCGTCGGCACCGCCCATCCGCCGATGGTGAGATCCGGAACGGCCACACCGGCGCGGCGCAGTTCCTCCGAGATCACCAGCCCGGTCATCGGATCGGCGGCCCGCCCGTAGGGTTCGGGCCAGTGCGGCATGATCATGCCCGCCTCGGCCAGGGCGGCCCGCTGCTCCTCGGCGGGCAGCGCGGCGATACGGGCCACCTCGGCGGCGAGTTCGCCGCTCGCGTCCGTGGTCGATTCCCCCGCGGCCGCCGCGTCGGCGAAGACCCGGTCCGCGCCGGTGGTGCGGCGTTTACCGGCGCGGGTCAGTTCGGTGACCCGGGCCCGCCAGTACGCGCCGCCGCCCAGCAGCTGATTCAGGGCGACCGCCCGTCGCAGGTAGAGATGCGCGTCGTGCTCCCAGGTGAAACCGATACCGCCGAGTACCTGGATACAGTCCTTCGCGGTCTCCACCGCCGCGTCCAGGCTGATCGCGGCCGCGATGGCCGTCGCGATCGGCAGTTCGGCAGCGCCGGAATCCACGGCGGCCGCCGCGTCCGCGGCCACCGACCGGATTAGCTCGGTCCGGCACAGCATCCACGCGCAGATGTGTTTGAGGGCCTGGAAGCTGCCGATCTTGCGGCCGAACTGTTCGCGGACCTTGGCGTAGTCGACCGCGGTCGTCAGGCACCAGCCCGTGACACCCGCCAGTTCGGCGACGGCCAGCGCCACCAGCAGATCTTCCACCGCGTAACCGGGGGCGAACACCGCGTCCGGTTCGACCGGCACCCCGGCGCACCGCACCCGCGCCAGCGGCGTCGAGAGATCGAGCGGCTCCAGCGCCTCGATCTGGACACCGGGCGTATCCGGCCCCACCAGGCACCAGCGGCGGCCCTCACCGGTCTCGACCGGTAGCAGCAGCGCGGTCCCGTAAGCCGCGCCCAGTACCGATTCCCAGGTACCGGTGAGCCTGCCCGCGGTGTCGAGCTCCGGAACGGACGCCGCGTCGGGTTCGCCGCCGTCGGCCACCACCGTGTCCAGCGCGATACCGCACGGCTGGTCCTCGGCCAGCCGGCCCGCGGTCACCAACCCGGCGACGGCGGTCGTCAGCACCGGGCCGCCGACCATGTCGTGAGCGGCCTGTTCGAGGAAAACGGCGAGGTCGGTCACCGTTCCGCCCGCGCCGCCGGCCTCCTCGGCGACGGCCACGTGGAAGATTCCGAGTTCGCTCAGCGTTGGCCAGTAGGTCCGCCAGAAGCCGGTGGTGTCGGCCCGCATTGTTGCAATCGGTCGCGCCGCTGCTGCCCATCCGCTCATCGACTGCTGAACGGCTTTGTGCTCGTCAGTGGTGGCGATGGTCACAGTCCATACCGCCTTTCCGGCGTGACTCCCACACCTAGAACATGTTCTAATATCCTCGGTGGGCGGAAGTCAAGGCATGCGCCTGCGACACTGCTCCACGCGCTACGACACGTCACGGAAAGGACTCCACTCCATGGCAAGCCCCTCCCGATCCCAGCCCGGCGACTCGAGTGCGGCCACCGCCGCGCCCGTCACCACGCTGCGGGAGGACGAGCTGAGCTCGGCCGCGCAACGGGAACGGCGCAAGCGGATCCTCGACGCCACCCTCGCACTGGCCTCCAAAGGCGGATACGACGCCGTTCAGATGCGGGCCGTGGCCGAACGCGCCGATGTCGCGGTGGGAACCCTCTACCGGTACTTCCCGTCAAAGGTGCATCTGCTGGTTTCGGCCCTGGCCCGGGAGTTCGAGCAATTCGAGGGCAAACGCAAACCGCTGGCGGGAACATCCGAGGAGCGGATGCATACGCTGCTCGCCCAGATCACCCGGATGATGCAGCGCGACCCGCTGCTCACCGAGGCGATGACCCGCGCGTTCATGTTCGCCGACGCTTCCGCTGCCGCCGAGGTCGACCGGGTCGGCAAGGTCATGGACCGGGTCTTCGCCCGCGCCATGAACGATGGCGAACCCACCGAACGCCAGCTCGCCATCGCCCGCGTCATCAGCGACGTCTGGCTCTCGAATCTGGTGGCCTGGCTGACCCGGCGCGCCTCGGCGACCGACGTTTCCGAACGCCTCGAACTGACCGTCGATCTACTGCTCGGCAAACGCTCCGAGGTGTAGGCGGCCGCTCACAGTTCCCGCCGAATCGGAGTAGGGCTCTCGACACAGTATTGTCATGCGCGCCCCCCCTTAACGAAAACTCCGATCAATAGGTTGGATGGTGTGAGCGCACAGGATCTGCCACTGGAACTTCGCCGAGCGCTGTCGACGGTCGCTCGCGTGCCTCGGCTGCTGGTCGCATCGGATTACGACGGGACGATCGCGCCCATCGTGTCCGATCCGGCCAAGGCATACCCGCACGGGGAGTCGGTGCGAGCCTTACGCGCGCTGGCCGGCCTCTCCGGTACCACCGCCGCGGTCATCTCCGGCCGCGCCCTGCGTGACCTGGCCGCCCTGTCGCGGCTGCCGGTGGAGGTACAACTGATCGGCAGCCACGGTTCGGAGTTCGACGTGGGCTTCGTCCACGCCATCGACAACGACGCCCGGCAATTGCTGACCGAGGTGGTGGCGGCTCTTCGCAAGATCGCCGAAGAACATCCCGGCGCCTCGGTCGAGACCAAACCGGCCAGCGTCGCCCTGCATGTGCGCAATGCGGCGGCCGAGATCGGCCGCCGGGCCCTGAACGAGGTCCGCCACGGCCCGGCGTGCTGGGTCGGCGTGCAGGTCACCGAGGGCAAATCCGTTATCGAACTGGCGGTCGTCCCGACCGACAAGGGTTCCGCCCTCAGCACCGTGCGCCATCAAGAGAGCGCGTCGGCGGCGGTGTTCTTCGGCGACGACGTCACCGACGAGAAGGCCTTCCGGGTACTGACCGGGCCCGATATCGGTATCAAGGTCGGCGAAGGCGAATCACTCGCCAAATACCGCGTGCACACCACCGAAGCGGTCTCGCACGCGCTCGCCTTCCTGCTCGAGGAGCGGCGCACCTGGCTGGCCGGCGCCAGCGCTCCCCGTATCGAACGCCTGACCATGCTGGCCAGCCCGCGCTCGGTGGCGCTCGTGACCCCCGACGCCACCGTCACCTGGTTCTGCCATCCCGAACCGGATTCGGCGGCGGTCTTCGCCCACCTGCTCGGCGGTATCGACGCCGGTCACTTCTCGGTGACCCCGCAGCGGCCGGGTCTGCCGTTGTCGCAACGGTATGTCGACGGCACCATGACTGTGGAGACCCGCTGGGCGAAACTGCAGGTCACCGACTATCTTCCGCATGACGTGGACCCCGACCGCACCGATCTCACCCGGGTGATCACCGGTTCCGCTCCCGCCGAGATCACCTTCGCGCCGCGGCCGGAGTTCGGGCAGGTCCCGGTCTCCATCCAGGTAGAGCGGGACGGGCTGCGGGTCTGGGGCACCAACGACCCGGTGGTACTGCGCTCGCCGGGCGTCCGGTGGCAGATCCACAGCGACGGCGCGCACGATACGGCCACCGCCGTGGTCGACCCCTCCGACGGCCCCATCGTGCTGGAACTGCGCTGCGGCACACACGATCTGACCCCCGCGGCCACCGGTGAGACCGAACGCCGCCGAATCGCCGAACTGTACTGGTCGGAGTGGGCCGCCGGCCTCGACCTGCCCGTCCTCAAACCCGATCTGATGAAACGGTCCGCGCTCACCCTGCGCGGTTTGGTGCACGCCCCCTCCGGATCCATCCTGGCCGCTGCCACCACTTCGCTGCCCGAGGACATCGGCGGCGTCCGCAACTGGGACTACCGCTACTGCTGGCTGCGCGATGCCGCGCTCACCGCCAACGCCCTGGTCTCGCTCGGGTCGCTCGGCGAAGCCGAACAGTATCTGGACTGGGTGCACCGGGTCCTGGAAACCCTGCCCGGCCCCGAACGCCTGCACCCGCTCTACACCATCTACGGCGAAACCCTGCCCCCCGAAGCCGTGATCGACGAGCTGCCCGGCTACGCCGGATCGCGACCGGTACGCGTCGGCAACGCCGCGAACATGCAGGTCCAGCTCGATGTTTTCGGCCCCATCGTCGATCTCATCACCGCACTGGCCCACGCCCGGGAGAAGCAGGGCACCACCGACCCGCGCAAGGTCCTGCCCGACGCCGACTGGGAACTCGTACACGCCATGGTCTCCGCGGTACAGCGCCGCTGGACCGAACCCGACCACGGCATCTGGGAGATCCGCGGCAACCCCCGCCACCACGTGTACTCGAAGGTCATGGGCTGGCTCACCATCGACCGCGCCCTGACCCTCGCCGAGAAGTTCGACCGCCCCATCGACCCCGACTGGGCCCCGCTGCGCGAAACCATCTCCGAAGAGGTCAAGACCAAAGGCTGGAACGACGAGGTCCAGTCCTACACCGCCGCCTACGACGGCATCGACCTCGACGCGGCCACCCTGCACATCGGCCTCAGCGGCCTCATCGACCCCGCCGACCCGCGCTTCGCCGCCACGGTGGTCGCCACCGAAGCCGAACTCCGCAGCGGATCCACGGTCTACCGCTACCACCACGACGACGGCCTGCCCGGCGGCGAAGGCGGCTTCCACCTCTGCGCCGCCTGGCTGGTGGAGGCCTACCTCCTGATCGGCAAACGCTCCGACGCCGAAGCGCTGTTCGCGCAACTGGTGGATGTGGCGGGGCCGACAGGGCTGCTCAGCGAGGAATACGACCCGGTGGCGGAGCGGTCGCTGGGGAACCATCCGCAGGCATACAGCCATCTGGGGTTGTTGCGGTGTGCGCAGTTGTTGGGGGTTTGAGGGGACTAGTGAGGGCGAGGTGAGGGGGCCTCGCTCGCTGGAGGTTGGGAAGGTGACCTCACACGCCGGGGTGAGTAGGTGGGCCTGCTTGCCGAGGTGGGGCAGGTGAGCTTGCTTGCTGAGATGGGGCAGGTGAGCTTGCTTGCTGAGATGGGGCAGGTGAGCTTGCTTGCTGAGAT